>NZ_JBLKDA010000089.1:0-1422 GCF_047530215.1 Enterobacter sp. 01-M-03-SI-ECC | reverse complement strand
TCAGGCGGTTGCCGGAGGCGACCGTCAGGGGACCGGTCAGATTGCCGGCGGCATCGTGCGTGAACGACTCCTGCCATGACAGGAATCCGTCCACCCGGTGCGGTGTGAATGCGGTGGCGGTGTCGGTGATGCGCGACAGCAGGCTCCGGGCGTCCGGAGCGTACTCCCGGGCCCTGTCGGTGCGGTTGTCCATTCAGTTAAGGACAGGGCAATGAAGTGGATGCTAAATCTGGCTGAAAATGACAGCTACCGCAGGCTGTGGATAAAAACCCTGCATATTTTTATATTATTTTATAAAACCGAACTGTGGGAGTTTTTCATGAAAATTCAGAATTGTGCCTGATATATTGCTCACCTGTTACAGGTGAGTATAAGTAGAGGGCACTGGTAGCTTCAGGCTTTAATGTTGGAGGTAATGCTAATTCCAAACATAATCCCGCCGTTTGTTATTCTATTATTCCACATGTATGGGAGGAGGTGTGCTGATCGCGGAAGGTGACGAGGTGCAAGAGCTATGCGAGCAGTTTTATCAGGCTAAACAGTTGGTTAAGGGGATTGAAGCGGCAGTTGTTTAGTGGGCTGAACAGCGGCGGGTAAATAAAAAAATAAGCCAGGAAGATTTAAAGTTTTTCCCGGCTTTTAAATCATTTCATTGAATCATATTCCCAATAAAAATTTTTGCATAACTCCTGTGATATATATATATCGTTTTTGATTTCAATACTTGAAACGATAGAGTTTAAGATAGATACAACTCTTTTCCATGAATATTCATCAACTAGAATCATTTTATACTGTTTGTTAAGCATGTTTTTTTTGTCTTTTAAAGAAGATACTCCTTCGGTAGTTGCTACAACCACAGAATAAATATCCGAAGAATCTTCATCACTCATGCCTATATTCATTTCAAGAAAATAAAAAACATTATTATCGATAGGCTTCCAAGTCCACGGGTTATATATATCTGGAGACCAGTAGTGTTTTATCTCTAGTTTTCTTTGCTTTAATTTCATGGTAATGACTCCGTATCCAAGTGAACATTGCTTGACCATGGCCCTTCAGGAACACTTCTACTTTGAAAGTTTACTTGAGTTCCAGTTCTTGACCACGGTTCACTAGTCAATGGGTTTTTCCCTCGTTTCGGAGACGGCCCTCTATATTGTCTCAAACCATCTTCGGAAATCAAGAGATCAGAACCATAACCACTGATTTTATTATAATTAGGTCCAATAAATGCCCCGCCTAATTTAAAAGCATCATCCTGAGATACAATGCCATTTATTCCCCGGTTGCCACCTGCGGCAGTCTGATTTTTAATTCTTTTGAGTTTATTCTTAAACTGCTGATTTGTTAATTTGCAACTTAGACCCAGCGGATCTATCCACGACAGCGGATCCGGCACATACGCATACTGATTCAGCC
>NZ_JBLKDA010000088.1:0-1443 GCF_047530215.1 Enterobacter sp. 01-M-03-SI-ECC | reverse complement strand
TGTACTGCACCCATTTTGTTGGACGATGAAATGGAATAGTCCCTGATATGTCAAAGCCAAAATACCCCTTCGAAAAGCGCCTTGAAGTCGTGAATCACTACTTCACAACTGATGATGGTTACAGGATCATCTCTGCACGTTTTGGTGTGCCTCGAACACAGGTCAGGACGTGGGTTGCCCTCTATGAAAAACATGGAGAAAAAGGTTTAATTCCCAAACCTAAAGGCGTTAGTGCTGATCCAGAGTTGCGCATTAAGGTCGTGAAAGCCGTGACCGAGCAGCAGATGTCCCTCAATCAGGCTGCTGCTCACTTTATGCTTGCTGGTAGTGGTTCTGTAGCCAAGTGGCTGAAAGTCTATGAGGAGCACGGAGAAGCTGGTTTACGCGCACTCAAGATCGGCACCAAAAGAAACATTACAATGTCAGTTGATCCAGAAAAAGCGGCGTTAGCATTGGAGCTGTCGAAAGACCGACGTATTGAGGATCTTGAAAGACAAGTTCGATTCCTTGAAATGCGGCTTACGTATCTAAAAAAGCTGAAAGCCTTAGCTCATCCCGCGAAAAAGTGAAAGTACTCAACGAGCTAAGGCAGTTTTACCCTCTTGATGAGCTTCTCAAGGCAGCGGAGATACCGCGCAGTACGTTTTATTACCATCTAAAGGCTCTCAGCAAGCCTGATAAGTATGCGGATGTTAAAAAGCGTATTGGTGAGATTTATCACGAGAATAAAGGTCGTTACGGATACCGTAGGGTAACGTTGTCTCTCCATCGAGACGGGGAACGGATTAACCATAAAGCCGTTCAGCGCCTGATGGGAACCCTCTCGCTTAAGGCAGCGATTAAGGTCAAGCGATACAGCTCCTACAGAGGAGAGGTAGGGCAAACCGCCCCCAATGTTCTCCAAAGGGATTTCAAGGCTACACGGCCAAACGAGAAGTGGGTTACCGACGTTACTGAATTTGCAGTCAATGGGCGAAAGCTGTATTTGTCTCCAGTAATAGATCTCTTCAACAACGAAGTTATTTCTTACAGCCTGTCGGAAAGACCTGTGATGAACATGGTCGAGAATATGCTCGATCAGGCATTCAAAAAGCTTAAGCCTCACGAGCATCCTATTCTGCACTCTGACCAGGGATGGCAGTATCGTATGAGAAGGTATCAAAACATCCTTAAAGAACAAGGCATTACACAGAGCATGTCCAGAAAAGGCAATTGTCTGGATAATGCAGTCGTGGAATGTTTCTTTGGAACCTTAAAGTCGGAGTGTTTTTATCTTGACGAGTTCAGTAATATAAGCGAACTGAAGGATGCTGTTACGGAATATATTGACTACTACAACAGCAGAAGAATTAGCCTGAAATTAAAAGGTCTGAGTCCAATTGAATATCGAACCCAGACCTATGTGCCTCGTGTTTAACTGTCCAACTTTTTGGGGTCAGTACA
>NZ_JBLKDA010000087.1:0-1801 GCF_047530215.1 Enterobacter sp. 01-M-03-SI-ECC | reverse complement strand
TTGCCGTTACGCACCACCCCGTCAGTAGCTGAACAGGAGGGACAGCTGATAGAAACAGAAGCCACTGGAGCACCTCAAAAACACCATCATACACTAAATCAGTAAGTTGGCAGCATCACCTGGCAGCTGAAAGTATGAATAATAACGCCCTGACAGGATATTTTATTGCACCCTGTCAAAAGTCATACATTCTTTCCCGGTTTTTGCTTTCTCATACCGGATAACTCTATTTAAGGCTTAAGGATAACCTTCGTCCATCCTTCATCCCGCTCATCGAAGTGCTTATATCCGGCAGGAGCCTCTTCAAGCGAAAGACGATGAGAAATTATTTTGCCCGGACTGGCTTTATCGTGATGGATGAGGCGAGACAGCTGACGGTTATAGGCCTTAACGTTCGCCTGGCCGGTACGGATTGCCTGTCCTTTAAACCAGAAACTCCCAAAATCAAATGGCATCTTACCCTCTCTGGCAAGCTCCGATTCAGCCCCCGGATCCTGAGGAATAAAGACGCCAACCACACCAATTCCCCCGGTTGCTTTCGTCGACGCAACAAGACTGTTCATGGTGACAGAGTTATCTTCATGGCCATGTTTGTTACAGCACTGATAGCCAACACATTCGCAGCCACAATCCGTACCGCGTCCATCCGTCAGGTCGAGAATTTTTTGTACAGCTTCATCGCCAGTAGCATTGATGCCCGTCGCCCCCATTTTTTCAGCCAGAGCCAACCGGTCTGTGTGCGTATCAACCACAAACACCTGTGAAGCACCTTTAATGATCGCCGAATGAGCTGCCATCAAACCGACCGGCCCCGCGCCATAAATGGCCACGCTTTCACCAGGCTTCAATCCGGCAAGTTCTGTTGCATGCCAGCCGGTAGGAAAAATGTCAGAGAGCATCACATAATCATCTTCTTTTTCTGCCGCATCAGGGGGAAGAACAAGGCAGTTAAAGTCGGCAAATGGCACCCGAAGCAGTTCCGCCTGCCCCCCCTCCCAGGGACCCATTTCAGCAAAACCATAAGCTGCGCCTGCCGAACCCGGATTGGTAGTGAGACAAAAGCCGGTCAGACCTTTTTCACAGTTTTCGCAAAAACCACATCCCACGTTAAACGGCAGACAAACATAGTCGCCCACCTTAATACGTTCAACGCCTGAGCCAATTTCGACCACTTCACCCAGGTTTTCGTGACCCAGAATCCGTCCCTGTTCAAAGCTGGTCCGGCCCTCATACATGTGCAAGTCCGACCCACAAATGTTGGTGGTGGTGATGCGGACGAGTACATCCGTGGGGCGGACAATTTTCGCATCCGGTACGTCTTTTACTTTTACATCATAAGGACCGTTGTAAATTACTGCTTTCATGATCTTCTCCTTCTTGCGTGCGGAAAGGAAATGCTGCCCGGCGGATTGGGGTATCAATCGAGTTTAGCTGCCATAACAGATCTCGCGATCGGCGAAAGGACGATTAGGATGTTTCTTAACTAAGTGCATTGAAGTCTGTAAGACAGGTACTTACCGATGAAGGCTGCCTGGAAAACGTAAAAACATCACACGTTAATCCGGTTTTTTTAAGCAGGCAGGGGATTACGGACAGCTTTGAGCGAGAAGCGGATAAAGTAAATCTATCTCATTTCTGCATTGTGCCAGAAGTAGACATAGGTGAATTAGGTAACCCTAGTGAATCGCCACGGATAATCTAGACACTTCCGAGCCGTTGATAATACTGGTTTTCATATTCTGTCGGTGACATCTGTTCGCTAGAACCATGCCGACGCTTACTGTTATAAAACATTTCGATG
>NZ_JBLKDA010000086.1:0-1990 GCF_047530215.1 Enterobacter sp. 01-M-03-SI-ECC | reverse complement strand
GCCTCAGCATTTTATTATGGTGATCCCCTGGGCGAAATGCGCCTGGTAAGCAGAGTTTTTGAAATGTAAGGCCTTTGAATAAGACAAAAGGCTGCCTCATCGCTAACTTTGCAACAGTGCCAGCTGCGGGCCGCTCCCGCCGCGAAGGACGTGCTCGACGCCATCGAGGTGCTGCGCGGCATGAACAGCGACAACGCCCGCAAGGTGCCCGCCGACGCGCCGACCGAGTTCATCAAGCCGCGCTGGCAGAAGCTGGTCATGACCGACACCGGCATCGACCGGCGCTACTACGAACTGTGCGCGCTGTCGGAGATGAAGAACGCGTTGCGTTCCGGCGACATCTGGGTGCAGGGGTCGCGCCAGTTCAAGGACTTCGAGGACTACCTGGTGCCGCCCGCGAAATTCGCCAGCCTCAAGCAGGCCAGCGAATTGCCGCTGGCCGTGGCCACCGACTGCAACCGGTACCTGAACGACCGGCTGACGCTGCTGGAAACACAGCTTGCCACCGTCAACCGTATGGCGACGGCCAACGAGCTGCCGGACGCCATCATCACCGAGTCAGGCTTGAAGATCACGCCGCTCGACGCGGCGGTACCCGACACCGCACAGGCCCTGATCGACCAGACGGCAATGATCCTGCCGCACGTCAAGATCACCGAACTGCTGCTGGAGGTGGACGAATGGACGGGCTTCACTCGGCATTTCGCGCATCTGAAATCGGGCGACCCGGCCAAAGACAAGAACCTGTTGCTGACCACGATCCTCGCCGACGCGATCAACCTGGGCCTGACCAAGATGGCGGAGTCTTGCCCCGGCACGACCTACGCCAAGCTGGCTTGGCTGCAAGCCTGGCACATCCGCGACGAAACCTACGGGGCGGCGCTGGCCGATCTGGTCAACGCACAGTTCCGCCATCCCTTCGCCGAGCACTGGGGCGACGGCACCACCTCATCGTCGGACGGCCAGAACTTCCGCACCGGCAGCAAGGCCGAGAGCACCGGCCACATCAACCCGAAATACGGGAGCAGCCCAGGGCGGACGTTCTACACCCACATTTCTGACCAGTACGCGCCATTTCACACCAAGGTCGTGAACGTCGGCGTGCGCGATTCGACCTACGTGCTCGACGGCCTGCTGTACCACGAGTCCGACTTGCGGATCGAGGAGCATTACACCGACACGGCGGGCTTCACCGATCACGTCTTCGCCCTGATGCACCTCCTGGGCTTCCGCTTCGCGCCGCGCATCCGCGACCTGGGCGACACCAAGCTCTACATCCCGAAGGGCGACGCCGCCTATGACGCGCTGAAACCCATGATCGGCGGCACGCTCAACATCAAGCACGTCCGCGCCCATTGGGACGAAATCCTGCGGCTGGCCACCTCGATCAAGCAGGGCACGGTGACGGCCTCCCTGATGCTCCGAAAGCTCGGCAGCTACCCACGCCAGAACGGCCTGGCCGTGGCGCTCCGCGAGCTGGGCCGCATCGAGCGCACGCTGTTCATCCTGGACTGGCTGCAAAGCGTGGAACTGCGCCGCCGCGTGCATGCCGGCCTGAACAAGGGCGAGGCGCGCAATGCGCTGGCCAGGGCAGTGTTTTTCAACCGCCTGGGTGAAATCCGCGACCGCAGTTTCGAGCAGCAGCGCTACCGGGCTAGCGGCCTCAATCTGGTAACGGCTGCCGTCGTGTTGTGGAACACGGTCTATCTGGAACGGGCTGCGCACGCGCTGCGTGGCAACGGCCATGCCGTTGATGACGCGCTGTTGCAGTACCTGTCGCCGCTCGGTTGGGAGCACATCAACCTCACCGGCGATTACCTCTGGCGCAGCAGCGCCAAGATCGGCGCGGGCAAGTTCAGGCCGCTACGACCGCTGCAACCGGCTTAGCGTGCTTTATTTAATGAGATGGTCACTCCCTCCTTCCCAGTACTATGCTGAGGACAGGCTTTCATTCGGAGAACCATCATGGAAAACATTGCGCTTATTGGTA
>NZ_JBLKDA010000085.1:0-2036 GCF_047530215.1 Enterobacter sp. 01-M-03-SI-ECC | reverse complement strand
ATTGACGTTACCCGCAGAAGAAGCACCGGCTAACTCCGTGCCAGCAGCCGCGGTAATACGGAGGGTGCAAGCGTTAATCGGAATTACTGGGCGTAAAGCGCACGCAGGCGGTCTGTCAAGTCGGATGTGAAATCCCCGGGCTCAACCTGGGAACTGCATTCGAAACTGGCAGGCTAGAGTCTTGTAGAGGGGGGTAGAATTCCAGGTGTAGCGGTGAAATGCGTAGAGATCTGGAGGAATACCGGTGGCGAAGGCGGCCCCCTGGACAAAGACTGACGCTCAGGTGCGAAAGCGTGGGGAGCAAACAGGATTAGATACCCTGGTAGTCCACGCCGTAAACGATGTCGACTTGGAGGTTGTGCCCTTGAGGCGTGGCTTCCGGAGCTAACGCGTTAAGTCGACCGCCTGGGGAGTACGGCCGCAAGGTTAAAACTCAAATGAATTGACGGGGGCCCGCACAAGCGGTGGAGCATGTGGTTTAATTCGATGCAACGCGAAGAACCTTACCTACTCTTGACATCCAGAGAACTTTCCAGAGATGGATTGGTGCCTTCGGGAACTCTGAGACAGGTGCTGCATGGCTGTCGTCAGCTCGTGTTGTGAAATGTTGGGTTAAGTCCCGCAACGAGCGCAACCCTTATCCTTTGTTGCCAGCGGTTAGGCCGGGAACTCAAAGGAGACTGCCAGTGATAAACTGGAGGAAGGTGGGGATGACGTCAAGTCATCATGGCCCTTACGAGTAGGGCTACACACGTGCTACAATGGCGCATACAAAGAGAAGCGACCTCGCGAGAGCAAGCGGACCTCATAAAGTGCGTCGTAGTCCGGATTGGAGTCTGCAACTCGACTCCATGAAGTCGGAATCGCTAGTAATCGTAGATCAGAATGCTACGGTGAATACGTTCCCGGGCCTTGTACACACCGCCCGTCACACCATGGGAGTGGGTTGCAAAAGAAGTAGGTAGCTTAACCTTCGGGAGGGCGCTTACCACTTTGTGATTCATGACTGGGGTGAAGTCGTAACAAGGTAACCGTAGGGGAACCTGCGGTTGGATCACCTCCTTACCTTAAAGAACCTGCCTTTGTAGTGCTCACACAGATTGTCTGATGAAAAACAGCAGTAAAAACCTCTACAGGCTTGTAGCTCAGGTGGTTAGAGCGCACCCCTGATAAGGGTGAGGTCGGTGGTTCAAGTCCACTCAGGCCTACCAAATTCTCCCTGAATACTGCGTTGCGAAATAACTCACATACTGAAGTATGCTTCGTTATTCCACGCCTTGTCTCAGGAAGAATTACCGGTACAGAGGTTTGTAATACGATGGGGCTATAGCTCAGCTGGGAGAGCGCCTGCTTTGCACGCAGGAGGTCTGCGGTTCGATCCCGCATAGCTCCACCATCTTTTACTGCGAACACAAGAAAACTTCAGAGTGAACCTGAAAAGGTGCACTGCGAAGTTTTGCTCTTTAAAAATCTGGATCAAGCTGAAAATTGAAACGACACATCTTTAAGGTGTGTTCGAGTCTCTCAAATTTTCGCAATCAGAAGTGAAACATCTTCGGGTTGTGAGGTTAAGCGACTAAGCGTACACGGTGGATGCCCTGGCAGTCAGAGGCGATGAAGGACGTGCTAATCTGCGAAAAGCGCCGGCGAGGTGATATGAACCTTTGACCCGGCGATGTCCGAATGGGGAAACCCAGTGTGATTCGTCACACTATCGTTAACTGAATACATAGGTTAACGAGGCGAACCGGGGGAACTGAAACATCTAAGTACCCCGAGGAAAAGAAATCAACCGAGATTCCCCCAGTAGCGGCGAGCGAACGGGGAGCAGCCCAGAGTCTGAATCAGCTTGTGTGTTAGTGGAAGCGTCTGGAAAGTCGCACGGTACAGGGTGACAGTCCCGTACACGAAAGCACACAGGTTGTGAACTCGAAGAGTAGGGCGGGACACGTGGTATCCTGTCTGAATATGGGGGGACCATCCTCCAAGGCTAAATACTCCTGACTGACCGATAGTGAACCAGTACCGTGAGGGAA
>NZ_JBLKDA010000084.1:0-2201 GCF_047530215.1 Enterobacter sp. 01-M-03-SI-ECC | reverse complement strand
CTTATGCGCTCAATCGAGGGATATTTACCCGTCAGCGAAAAGTAATACCCCTCTGGAGGCCACGGACGGCGCGGCCTCCAGAGCACTTTGTCGTTTTTGGACGGAAAATCCCTAGAACCCCATTTTGCCATTCAGATGTGCCGCGAGATCGGATTACCTCTGTTTCCGGGTTTTAGTGCCGAGGCCAGAGAAACTCTCCTCCACTACCGTTGGCCGGGCAATATTCGTGAACTGAAAAACGTCGTGGAGCGATCCGTTTACCGGCATGGAACCAGTGATTACCCGCTGGATGAGATAATCATTGACCCCTTCCGCCGCCACACTACTCAGCCGCAGGCGCCGGAAACTAAACCGATGTCTGTAGGGTTACCGCTGGATCTGCGTGAATTCCAGCAGCAGCAAGAGAAAGACTTTCTACAAACCAGCTTACAGCAGGCAAAATTTAACCAGAAAAAAGCCGCTGAATTACTGGGTCTGACTTACCATCAGCTTCGCGCTTTGCTGAAAAAACACCAGATTTAACGCACATTTGCAGATGTCATATTGGCGGATTTGACGCATAACCTCATCAGGGTTTACCATGACGCCATTACTGTATAAAAAAAACAGGTACAAATATGGCTCTGGCACTCGTTGGCGAAAAAATTGACAGAAACCGTTTCACCGGTGAGAAAATTGAAAATAGTACATTTTTTAACTGTGATTTTTCAGGTGCCGACCTGAGCGGCACTGAATTTATCGGCTGTCAGTTCTATGATCGTGAAAGCCAGAAAGGGTGCAATTTTAGTCGTGCGATGCTGAAAGATGCCATTTTTAAAAGCTGTGATTTATCCATGGCGGATTTTCGCAATTCCAGTGCGCTGGGCATTGAAATTCGCCACTGCCGCGCACAAGGCGCAGATTTCCGCGGCGCAAGCTTTATGAATATGATCACCACGCGCACCTGGTTTTGTAGCGCATATATCACGAATACCAATCTAAGCTACGCCAATTTTTCGAAAGTCGTGTTGGAAAAGTGTGAGCTGTGGGAAAACCGTTGGATAGGTGCCCAGGTACTGGGCGCGACGTTCAGTGGTTCAGATCTCTCCGGCGGCGAGTTTTCGACTTTCGACTGGCGAGCAGCAAACTTCACACATTGCGATCTGACCAATTCGGAGTTGGGTGACTTAGATATTCGGGGCGTTGATTTACAAGGCGTTAAGTTGGACAACTACCAGGCATCGTTGCTCATGGAGCGACTTGGCATCGCGGTGATTGGTTAGCATTCACGGAGCGGTAAGTACCGCTCCCGCCCTTATACAATAGTGTCCGCCCTTGCCTTAAAAGTCACTTTCGACGCACAGATCGTAAACGTTAGAGGGTTCCGGTCCCCCCATCAGAACACCAGACCTGACCAGACGTATAGCTGTTCTCCCGAGCGGCCAGGGTGACATAAAGCGGCGCGATTTCCACCGGTTGACCAGGGCGTCCCAGCGGCGCATTTGCCCCAAATTTCTCCACCTTTTCCTGCGGTTGACCACCACAGCACTGCAGTACAGTCCAGTATGGACCCGGCGCGACGGCATTGACACGGATCCCTTTCGGGGCCAGCTGTTTCGCCAGCGATTTAGTAAATGCCACGATAGCTGCTTTAGTCTGAGCATAATCAAGCAAGATTTCACTTGGCTCATAAGCCTGTACGGAGGAGGTATTAATTATCACGCTGTCTGGTGAAAGATGGGGTATGGCCGCTTTGGTGATCCAAAACATAGCGTAAACATTGGTTTTGAATGTTGCGTCGAAGTCTTCTGTGGTGAGTTCCTCAATTGACTCACAAAATTGCTGACGACCCGCATTATTGACGAGGATATCCAACCCTCCCAGTCCTTTTACCGCCTGTGTTACCAGATGACCGCAAAAAGCCTCATCACGGATATCTCCGGGGATGGCCAAAACATTTCTGCCTGCTTTTTTTATCAGATCGACCACTTCACGCGCATCGTCTTCTTCTTCAGGTAAATAGTTAATCGCAACATCAGCGCCTTCACGAGCATAGGCAATAGCAACAGCACGACCAATCCCTGAATCCCCACCGGTAATTAAGGCACTGTTGCAAAGTTAGCGATGAGGCAGCCTTTTGTCTTATTCAAAGGCCTTACATTTCAAAAACTCTGCTTACCAGGCGCATTTCGCCCAGGGGATCACCATAATAAAATGCTGAG
>NZ_JBLKDA010000083.1:0-2272 GCF_047530215.1 Enterobacter sp. 01-M-03-SI-ECC | reverse complement strand
AGTAGAGTAAGAGGCAGGGCGTAGTCGGACTATTTCCCTGCCTCTCCTCCCCGAACCGGACGTGCACCTTTCAGCGCATCCGGCTCTCCATTTAAATGCTGGCGAACGCCATTGCCACTTCTGTAAAGCGCGATGTATACGTGTTTCTGGTCTCCGTCCTCAGATAGGGATTACCTTCGGGTAGCCGCCAGCGGAACAGCTTCTTGCCTTGCCCCACCAACCGGTACAGTATTTCGCCGCTGAGCTTGCCGTGATTGGTTTTACCAAATAAAACCCACGTTTTGCTCTGACCCGGTTTCGGTGATTTACACCACCACCTCATCAGGGAAGCGATACCTGTACGGTATTTGCGGGCCAGCCAGTGAGCCAGCTTCCAGAACACGACACGGTCGATATAACTGAAGACTTTGGCCTTAAAATCAACGAACTGATAGAACATGGCCCAGCCTTTCAGTTTTCGGTTGAGTTGTTCAGCCATATCGACTTTGCTTTCACTGTAGTTGCCTGATAACAGTGCTGTCAGCGATGCGGCGAAGTTTCTGGCTTTCTCCTGCGGGATCGTTGAGACCACTCGCATCTCGCCATAACGACTGCGTTTGCGAATGATCCTGTGCCCCAGAAAGATAAAGCCGTCATTAACATGGGTGATTTTAGTCTTATCCATGTTCAGCCTGAGTTTCAGACTGCCTTCGAGCACACCCCGACACTCCTCCCTGATGGCTTCCGCCTGTGCTTTGGTGCCTTTGACGATGAGGACAAAATCATCGGCATAGCGGCAGTACGCCACCGCGGGTTTCCACTGCCAGTTTTCTCTGACCGCCGTACTTCGGCCCCGTTGGATACTGTTATTCCAGTACCACCGATCTTTTCTGGCTTTCCCGCTCAGGTAGCGCTCATGCAGGTATTGATCGAACTCATTCAGCATGATGTTCGATAATAGCGGCGATATAACACCGCCCTGTGGTACACCTTCACTGGCCGCCCGAAAGAGACCGACATCGATATGTCCCGCCTTGATGGTTTTCCACAGCAGAGTCATGAAACGTGCGTCACTGATCCTGCGGCGTACAGCCTTCATCAGCAGTCGATGATGTACGGTGTCGAAGTAACTGGACAGGTCGCCTTCAATCACCCAGCGTCCCCGGGTTTCACCACAGTCTGTGAGCTGTAATTTCACCGTGCGGATCGCGTGGTGGACACTGCGCTCAGGCCGGAAGCCATATGAGAGCGTATGAAAATCACTCTCCCATATCGGCTCCATCGCCATCAGCATGGCCCGCTGAACAATACGATCCCGCAACGCGGGGATACCCAGTGGTCGCAGTTTGCCGTTGCTTTTAGGGATGTAAACCCGTCTGGCGGGCAAGGGCTGGTAGTGGCCTGAGAGTAATTCATCCCTGAGGATTTGCAGCTCAACAGCCAGTCTGGCCTGTAGCATTGTTTTGTTCACGCCATCAACGCCGGGGGTATGGGCCCCCTTTGATGAAAGCGTGATCCGCGCCGCTTCAGCCAGCCATTCTGGTTGTGTTATCAGACGCAGCAGCCGTTGAATCCGTAGGGACGGATCGGTGGCTGCCCATGTGGCAAGCTTGCGTTGCATTTCGCTGATTATCAAAGGTCTTCACCTCGTTAGGTCAGTTAATTCACGTCGCAAACACATTCAAACTGCTTCCCTTCGCCATGTAATGGGCTTTCCCCATCGCGGACTACTACGGAAGCTCCGCCAGCCAGCGCGTCATCGGAGCCATGCCCCCTTAACATCCGTCGCTGACCTTCCCCGGTTTACCTGCCTGGACTCAGGCATACTGAGGAGGCTGCCCGTCGCACTCTTTATCCTTGCTTGCCGCAAGTTGGCAGAAGTCAGCAACGCAAGCGTGATAGACGCTGCTGCCCCGGTGTTTCGCATACATGTCAAAACACCTTCGACCGGCAGTGCTTACGTATCACTGCCAGTTCCTCCTGCACGGCCTGTCAGATCACGTAGGCCGTGGTGACGTTTTCAACCCACAGAGGCGGATTAACGGGTTCATGTTCTTCAGCCTTTCAGTACTTAACCTTGAGGATCATCTCGGCTTAGTGATCTCGCCTCAATCCCCGTTGTCAGCGGGTTACATCACCCTGCGGGCATGCCGCAGGTCACTGCCGCTCAGGTTCTCCACCGTCACACCCGGTGGGATTGTTGGGTTTCTCATCGTGAGTTACCGGTTCAATATTCCAGACAGACTCGCGGTTCATTTAAGCATCCATGCCCGCCCTGAACTCCGGGCACACT
>NZ_JBLKDA010000082.1:0-2341 GCF_047530215.1 Enterobacter sp. 01-M-03-SI-ECC | reverse complement strand
AAAAAATAGCCTAAATAGGCTGATTCGATGTGTTTGCGGGAAAAAAATCGGCCCAGATCCGCGAAATTTTAATCAGCGAGTCAGCTTGGGAAGAAATGACCTGCTTATTCGCACCTTCCCTTGATGATTTACAGCATGAGTACCCTAAACAGTGAGCAGATTTTAAGACTCATGAACAACATCGAAAGCACGAAACAGTCTGCACAAGGAAGATAAGGAGTATTCTTAGCAAGATATCTTTGTACCTGAAGACATAAAGCTGGCATCTTTTTCCTTATAGAGTGTATTATGATTAAGTAAATCCTTATCAAAGAATTAGAAAGTGAGGTCGTATGTCTGAAGCACTCAAATCGTTAAACAATATTCGTACTCTTCGCGCCCAGGGCCGCGAGCTGCCTTTAGAAGTACTTGAGGAAATCCTCGAAAAGCTTAATGTCATTGTTGATGAGCGTCGTCAGGAAGAATCATCCAAAGCTGCCGAACTGCAAGCTCGTCAGGAGAAACTTGACGCCCTGCGTAAGTTAATGGAAGAAGATGGTATCAACCCGGAAGAGCTGCTTGGCTCATTCCAGGCCAAATCTACGGCTACCAAGAAAAGCCGTGAACCACGCCCGGCCAAATACTCATTTACTGATGAAAATGGCGAAACAAAAACGTGGACTGGACAGGGCCGTACCCCCAAAGCTCTGGCAGAACAAATTGCAGCCGGTAAAAGTCTTGATGATTTCCTGATCTAACTTTTGCCACCAGTTTTGATAGAGGCCACTTCGGTGGCCTTTTCTCATACGGAATCAATTTCAGGTACAGAACATATGAAAAATTCAGAACCTAAGAGCTGTGATCCCTATGTGGACAGTTTGATTAGAAATGCAGATGCAAAGGAAGCCAGGTCATTTCTCAAAATATTGAAGCCCTTACCATTCCTTATCGTTATCATCGCTGTATTCTTTTTTTGGGTATCGTTTTCCCGTTTATTATCCCAGGTCGCGTAAAACCTTTTTAAAGACTCTTCTTTACCAGATATGCTCCCTCACCGGGATGGTTTCAACCTCTTCAGTTTCCCATATTGGCAAAACCTTCAGGAAATAAGACGATACCCTCCACGCTTTCCATTAAAGCGGGATGACGACGCCCAGTTCTTACGACCAGACTCCACGTTTTCGATTAGGATGCCTTTGGGCCCTTCTAACGAGGCCACCTCAACAACTCGCACTTTCCGGATCAGTCTTGGATCCACTTCTTCCCAGATCTGGCCAACTGTAATATCTTTTTGGGTTTGCATTTAATCTCTCGCTGTCATTTAGTGAACAAGACTAATCCTCGCCGTGGTTCAGCTTATGGCTTTATTTACGCTGACGATCCTTAGCCTTAAATTTTTGCCATCGTATCCGAAGGTTTTCGATGTTAACCGGAACCTGCATGCGTGTCGTCTCTATCTCATTCCCATGCCATTTCAGGAGATCATCATCCAACTCCCGGGCCTCCCGGCTGAAGTAAATTTTCATAGTGTCAGGGTTTATGGCGCAATGGTCATTGTCGAACAGTGTATGGATATCACGGCGAAGTAAAATTCCGTTCGTTACGTCGGGAATGCCTTCTTCATGACGTGGCGTTAAGTGCGCGGCCTCAGTACGCCAGGGGGACCTTACGCCGGTGACAACACATCGCCCGTAGCAATTCAACCTAACATCCCGGGCGAAAGGACCTTGGTCAGGACTGGTGACAGAAGTACATTCCTGGCCCTCTTTGTAGATACGCTTCGGGAAGTCGATAGTGGTTTGAGCTGTTTGGGAAAGTGACACATACGTAACCCCTTTGTATCTCTTTATCCCACCATTAAAAGTGGTAGGAATCGAGCTGGTTATGGCCACCAGTTTCACATCGCCCATTTCGACGATCTTAAGGCTCTTATTAGCGGCTACATGTAACTGGATGAATTTACCTACGTACACATCATGGTTCTCATCTTGTCTTTCAACACACAGAACGACATGGTCGAAGGTTCTCTTGTCAGAGATTACCCAGTTGCCGGTTTTCACACGGCCTGCTTCACTCACCCCTGCGGTAAGATCGGGTATGAGCGTCCCCTGCATGCCGTCAGTTCGAATTGAAAGAATTTCACCCGATAAACCCAGCTCTGCAAGCTCACTAATAAACGGTCTTTTCATCCGGCTTACCGGTTTTGGCTTCGTCATTTTCATCTTTGCTGTAACACCTCAGGGCACTGTTGCAAAGTTAGCGATGAGGCAGCCTTTTGTCTTATTCAAAGGCCTTACATTTCAAAAACTCTGCTTACCAGGCGCATTTCGCCCAGGGGATCACCATAATAAAATGCTGAGGC
>NZ_JBLKDA010000081.1:0-2363 GCF_047530215.1 Enterobacter sp. 01-M-03-SI-ECC | reverse complement strand
TTCTTGAAATTCTATTCTTGATTGCATATCATCTCAACGAGTTTCGATAAGAAAGGATGCGCATGCGACCGTCTGTTGTGCTTGACATGAAGCGAAGCGCAGTGCGTGAAGCGGTAGGCCGCTTTCGCGCCGCGAACCCGCGCGTCTTCGGCTCGGTGCTGCATGGCACCGACCGGGATGGCAGCGACCTCGACCTGTTGGTCGATGCGCTGCCCGGTGCCACGTTGTTGGACTTGGGCGATTTGGAAGAAGAACTGAAATCGCTGCTCGGCGTTGACGTCGATCTGCTGACTCCCGGCGACCTGCCGCCGAAGTTCCGGGCCAAGGTGCTCGCGGAGGCGCAACCGATATGAGCGAGAACCGCCTGCCCGATTACCTCGACCACATTCAGCAGGCCGCAACCGATGCGCGCAGCTTCGTGGAAGGGATGGCCAAGGACGACTTCTTGGCCGACAAGCGCACCCAGCAGGCCGTCATCATGAGCCTGATCGTCATCGGCGAGGCGGCCACAAAGGTGATGGATGGCTACGTCGAGTTCACCCAGGCGCATGCCGACGTGCCGTGGCGCAGCATGCGCAATATGCGTAATCGCATGGCTCACGGCTATTTCGACATCAACCTCGATGTGGTGTGGGAGACGGTACAGGAATGGCTGCCGGCGTTGCTCCAGCAATTGCCCGCCGTGCGTCAGGATGCCGACGATGAAGACCGTAACGACAACTGTGAAAGAGGGATCTCCGATGACTGTTGAATCGAGAATATTTTCTGTAGCCGAGTATGTTCAGCCGTCCGAAGGCGAGCCTATTCGTTCCGTTGTGCTTGAAACCCGAGACTCAATTATCGTGGTTTGGCATGTCCATCCCGGGCAGGAAATTGCGGCTCACATTCATCCTCACGGCCAAGACACGTGGACTGTTTTGTCGGGAATGGCTGATTACTTTCAGGGCAATGGGATTGTTCGTGCCCTCAGGGAAGGTGAGATAGCCGTGGCAAGACCGGGCCAAGTGCACGGGGCGCGAAATACAGGTACCGAGCCATTTGTGTTAGTCTCGGTTGTGGCATCAGCCAATGCCGGTTTCGTATTGGCTGAGCGATAGAGCCCAATCTCTGGAGTTGGTCCAATGAGCGGTCGGGGAGATAGGTAACAGACATGCAGCGGACACGGCTGCTAAACCAGGTCGCAAACCTCCTTGCGTCGCAGCGTGCCGCAAGCGACGCGATCAATCGAATGGGGTCGGCATGAGACTGAACACCATCCAGTTCCCGACCGCGTAGCCGCCTGTCCTGCCGATCAGGTCTTGACCATCGACGCCTGGGATCAGTCCTGAATGTTCTTGGAGACCACTACGTTATGAGCCGCAGCCGCCGCAAAACACCCATCGTCGGGCACACGACCTGCGGCAGCGAGCGCGAGGACAAGAAGCTCTGGCATCAGCGCTGGCGCACCCGTGAGCGCACGGCGCTGACCAGCGCGTCGCCCGAAGCCCTGAGCGCCCATCTGCCCCTGCTGGAAAACCAGGCCAGCAGCGTCTGGTCGATGGGCAAGGATGGCCGCTCCTACTGGCCCGTCAAGCGCCAGGCCGCCACGGCGGATCGCATCGCCAATCACAAGGGACGCAACCCGCAAGAACGCGCCTCCCTGAAAAAGCGCCTGCTGCGCAAGTGGATGAGCAAATGAAGCTCTCCTTCCATCAGCACATTGCGCTGTTCTGGATGATCGGTGCTCCGGGCGTCTTCGCGCCCGTGATCGAGAACGCCAAGCGGCCCGATGCCGGCGCCGTCATGGCGTGGGGTGTCGCGATCGTGGCGGTGATGATCCTCTTCACCCCTTTGCTGCTGCGCTGTCCACCATTCCGGCGCTGGTATGGCCGGACGGATGCGCTGTCGGAGCGGCAGCGCCAGGCGCTTGCCGAGCGCGGCCTGCGCCGCTACTACCAGACCGCTTTCGATGACGGCTACGTGCCCCGCGTGATGCCCTACGTGTGGCGCATCATCTGGACGGTCGGCGGGTTGATGGCTGTGACCGCCGTACTGCCTACCAACACCGGACGGCCAGCCTTCGATGCCTTGGTGGTCTTCTCGACCTGGTATCCGATAGGCGTGATGCTGCTGGTTTTCGCGTCGAGGCCCCTTGGCCGGTTGATTCGCCAAAGAGCACAGGAGCGGCGGAAATGAGCACGTCAACCATCGAGGCGCTGGCCAGCGCCTGGGCAAGGATTGCCGAGGAAGCGGAATTCCCCGCTGACTACGAGGGGACTGCCACACCACAAGCGCATCGGGCTAGCGAAGCTATTCAGGAGCAGATTCGGGAGCGCATCGTCGCCACCAACGACATGCGGCTGTTCAGCCTGCTGCACCTGCTG
>NZ_JBLKDA010000080.1:0-2427 GCF_047530215.1 Enterobacter sp. 01-M-03-SI-ECC | reverse complement strand
CCTCAGCATTTTATTATGGTGATCCCCTGGGCGAAATGCGCCTGGTAAGCAGAGTTTTTGAAATGTAAGGCCTTTGAATAAGACAAAAGGCTGCCTCATCGCTAACTTTGCAACAGTGCCCCACATCTTTTGTCACCAACGAGCGGCTGCCTATCACCGCACCGTGCCCGATCTTGATTCCGGGCATGACCATTGCCTCAGAGCCGATCCAAACGTCATTGCCAATGACAGTATTACCTGCTTTTTGGAAGGCATCGAGTGCGCTTGAGAATGCAGGTTCTTCCTGCATATAAAAGAACGGGAAAGATGATGCCCAGTCGTACCGATGCCCCTGATTGCCAGCCATGATAAAGGAAGCCCCACTCCCGATAGAGCAGAAACTACCGATGATCAACTTATCAACGTCATCACGGTCCGGAAACAGATACCGTGCGCAGTCATCGAATGAGTGCCCATGATAGTAGCCAGAGTAATAGCTGTACCGCCCAACTTTGATATTGGGGTTCTTCACTTGCTCAGAAAGCAGCTTGCCTTTGAAGGGGCTATCAAAGTAGTTGGTCATAAGAGATCCCGCGGTCTGTGACTTTGCCGTCTAACGTTTGAAATAAGGGGCGCCGAGCGCCAGCGAGGGGAGCCAAAAGCTTGCTTTTGGCCGTCCCGACTTGATTGAAGGGTTGGGCGATTTTGCCATTAGATTTTTTATAAATTTAGTGTGTTTAGAATGGTGATCGCATTTTTCTTGGCTTTTATGCTTGATGTTAAATTCGACCCCAAGTTTCCTGTAAGTGCGGACACAAAAACATATTTATGTCCTGATTTGCTTATAATAAACCCTTCAAACCATCCGTTTTGTAAGGTTCTATTTGCTGTGAATCCTGCACCAGTTTTCCCATACAGTTTTGTACTATTATCCAGATCTTGTAGATACATGTTCTCTATGGTGTTTTCTATGGCTGAGTTTTTAACTGGGAGATTGTGATTAATAATTTTACGCAGGAATTGAATTTGTTCTTCTGGTGAAATTTTTAAGCTACTTTCGAGCCATGCTTCTGTTAATCCGTTGTTTCTTTCTTTATCTCCAGAGAAGTCTTGATTTCCATAATCAAAATCTTTGAGATAATTCTTGATTTTATTTAATCCAATTTTTTGGGTTATTTCTTGCGAAACCCAAACAACAGAAAATTGCATCCACGTCTTTGGTGTATGATTGCTGTTCCAGATCTCCATTCCTTTGGGGGTTTTATCCCATTTGAATATGGTTTTCTGATCTATTATTTCCGCATCAAATGCCATAAGTGATAATGCGATCTTGAAAGTTGAATCTGGTGCCATTTGCGTTGCACACTTTGCTTTATTGAATTGAGCAATTTCAGCGTTTGTGGATGCATCGTAAAGTAAAAAACAACCTTCAGTTCCTTCAAATAATGGAGATGCAACAGTAGAGATATCTGTTGATGCACTGGCGCTGCTGTAGATAATATTTGCAATTATTAAAAAAATAGCGAAGTTGATATGTATTGTGTTTTTCATAATAAGTATTGGTTTGGTAAAGGGCTTAATTTTAACGGCTAACAATTAATGAGGCTCCGGGTTCGCCCAACGTTTGACATGAGGGGCGGCCAAGGGCGCCCGCCCTTGGACGTCCCCCTCGATGGAAGGGTTAGGCATCACTGCGTGTTCGCTCGAATGCCTGGCGTGTTTGAACCATGTACACGGCTGGACCATATGGGGTGGTTACGGTACCTTGCCTCTCAAACCCCGCTTTCTCGTAGCATCGGATCGCTCGCAAGTTGCTCGGCGACGGGTCCGTTTGGATCTTGGTGACCTCGGGATCATTGAACAGCAACTCAACCAGAGCTCGAACCAGCTTGGTTCCCAAGCCTTTGCCCAGTTGTGATGCATTCGCCAGTAACTGGTCTATTCCGCGTACTCCTGGATCGGTTTCTTCTTCCCACCGTCCGTCCCCGCTTCCAAGAGCAACGTACGACTGGGCATACCCAATCGGCTCTCCATTCAGCATTGCAATGTATGGAGTGACGGACTCTTGCGCTAAAACGCTTGGCAAGTACTGTTCCTGTACGTCAGCAAGTGTCGGGCGTGCTTCTTCTCCGCCCCACCACTCGACGATATGAGATCGATTTAGCCACTCATAGAGCATCGCAAGGTCATGCTCAGTCATGAGGCGCAGTGTGACGGAATCGTTGCTGTTGGTCACGATGCTGTACTTTGTGATGCCTAACTTTGTTTTTGCGTTGCTCATGATGTCTAACTCCCAATTTGTGTAGGGCTTATTATGCACGCTTAAAGGCACTGTTGCAAAGTTAGCGATGAGGCAGCCTTTTGTCTTATTCAAAGGCCTTACATTTCAAAAACTCTGCTTACCAGGCGCATTTCGCCCAGGGGATCACCATAATAAAATGCTGAGGC
>NZ_JBLKDA010000007.1:57584-196381 GCF_047530215.1 Enterobacter sp. 01-M-03-SI-ECC | reverse complement strand
ACATCTGGCAAGGCTGGGACGGAAGTCACTGTCGTTCTCAAAATCGGTGGAGCTGCATGACAAGGTCATCGGGCATTATCTGAACATAAAACACTATCAGTAAGTTGGAGTCATTACCGGTAATCCCCTGTACCTACGTAAAATAGTTCATCACAAGGACAGGCGGCAGCTTGCCATCACCCCCTCTGTGAATAAATGTATACAGGGAAAGAATAAGTAAACATTCTCCCGGCATTTCTGCCGGGAGAATAGATTATAATTGTTGTCTGGCGTAATCGAAAGGTGAGACCGGATTTTCACTATTCGCATCGAGAAAATCTGCCCACCATTGCAGCATCAATTTGCGTTCGTCTAAGAACTCAGCTTTATGAATGTAGGCCGCACGTACGCCATTACGCTCCTGATGGCTCATCTGACGTTCAACAGCATCCCTGGACCATAGACCAGATTCAATCAATGAACTGCATGCCATTGCCCTGAAGCCGTGGCCACAAACGTCAACTTTTGTATTGTAGCCCATCAGGCGTAACGCGTTATTCACCGTATTTTCACTCATAGGTTTCCATGGATTGTGGTCGCCAGTGAAAATTAGCTCGTGCTCACCGCTGATGACCTGGATTTGTTTGAGAATATCCAGTGCCTGAGTTGAGAGTGGAACCAGATGCTCTGTACGCATTTTTGAGCCGCGATGGGAATACTTGACCCCTTCAATAGGTTTTCGCTCAGGAGGAATGGTCCACATGGCTTTCTTAAAGTCGATCTCAGACCACCTGGCAAAGCGAAGTTCACTGGAACGGATGAAGATGAGCAGTGTAAGTTTAGTTGCCAGTCGGGTGAGAGGTTGACCTCTGTAGGTATCCAGTCGTTCAAGTAGTTCAGAAATGCGATTTAAGGCGAGGGCAGGGCGGTGCTGACGTTTCACCGTGGTTAACGCGCCAGCCATATCCACGGCAGGGTTATAGGTGATAATGCCTGACTGGGCAGCATAGCGCATGATTGCAGTGATACGCTGCTGAAGGCGCGCTGCAATCTCATAAATCTCTTTGGCTTCGGCTGCCTTTACTGGAACAAGTAAATCGGGAGTTCTGAGGGTGGTAATGTCACGTGAACCGATAAAGGGAAACACATGAGTTTCTAGGCTTTTCAGTATCTTCTCACTATGTGAGGCTGACCATTTTTTGTTGCTCTTATGCCACTGCCTTGCGATGCCTTCAAATGTCTGAGCTGTTTCGGGTACCGACTTTTTGATTCGTTTCTGTTCGCACGGGTCAGTTCCTTCAGCTATCTGCTTTCTCGCCGCATCGCGTTTTTCCCTTGCTTCTGATAACGAGACTTCAGGATAGACACCCAGGGCGAGCGTTTTCTCTTTGCCCAGAAACCGGTAGCGGAGTCGCCAGTAGCGCGAGCCGTTAGGGTGAACGAGCAAAAACATGTTGCCGCTGTCGGCAAGTTTATAAGGTTTTTCATCCGGTTTAGCTGCACGGATTTTAGCGTCAGTGAGCGCCATTGGCGGTATCTCCTGATAGTAAAAGGGGCATAAATTTTATCGAATCAGACTATACCCTCAGTTGTACCCTCGCAAGGGGCTTGATGCGGGTAGAAGTTGATTGAGCTGGGTGGAGTTAATGGATTGAAGAGGTGTTGATTTCTGCGGGATTAGAATGCAAAAACGGACCTCCGTGGAGGTCCGTTGATATGAATTTGGTGCCCGGACTCGGAATCGAACCAAGGACACGGGGATTTTCAATCCCCTGCTCTACCGACTGAGCTATCCGGGCAACGGAGCGCATTAAACCGCAATCGCGCCTTATCGTCAACACTATTTCGGTAAAAGCTGTTCAACTGCTTAACTTTGCGGCAATCTGATGGTTTACGCGTCGAACAGGCAAAATTTAGCCGGTTCGCTTACGTCAACGCCCCGCCCATACGACACTGAGCAAAGCGCAGAATATCTTCCGCCAGTCGGTGCGCCGTATCAACATCAGCCTGGCTACGGTTCACCAGCATGCGGCTCAGGCAGCCCTCCAGCACCAGCTCCATCTGTTTAGCCACCATTGCCGGGTCATCCACTTCAAGGCGGGTCAGCAGCTCGTGAGTGAAGTCATGCGCTGCCCGTTTTTGCTGATCCGCCAGCTGGTGAATGGGATGCCCGGGATCGGGATAGAACGTACAGGCCGCAATAAACAGACAGCCTGGATAACGATTGTTACTTACGCAATCAGTCAGGGCGGAATAGCGTGCCAGCAGCTTTTGCTCCGCAGTCAGCTCTTCATTCAACATCAGTTGCCTGCGCCAGACATCAACCTGCTGGCTAAGGTAGCGCAGGGCATCATAGAGTAGCGCCTCTTTATCCGGCCAGAAGCGCTTAAGTTCATCCAGGGGATAATCGATACGGTCGGCTACCATCTCAAGCGTGGTGCTGGCGATCCCTTGAATCTCAAGTAATTGCAGGGCTTGTCCCAGTACGTCTTCACGTTGCACGGTTATCTCCTCCGCTATTCCCAACGGTTTGTTCCGTTTAAAGTGTTGTTTACGGTTGGCGATTGCGCAAATGCGCGCTAAATGACGCTGCATCCATAAACCCGGTTACACGCTGTTCTGGCTGTTCCTGACCCTGTTGATTGAAGAACAGGATGGTTGGCAACCCGAGTACGTTGAGCTGCTTCAGCAGGGCCTTATCCTGTGCATTATTGGCGGTCACGTTCGCCTGGAGCAAAACGGTCTCTTTCAGGGCGTTTCGCACCAGTGGATCGCTAAAGGTGTATTTTTCAAACTCTTTGCAGGCCACACACCAGTCGGCATAGAGATCGAGCATCACCGGTTTACCGTTCGCCTTTGCCAGGGCACCGTTGAGTTCATCCACGTTTTGAATCTGGGTGAAGTTCAGATGTGCCTGAGTCTGACTCGCCGGCGTACCGAACGCCCAGTCCTGCAGAGGACGAACGCTCACCAGTGCGGCAGCCAGGAGCAGGATTTGCACCAGGCGCATCCATGGCTTCTTCGCCCCGAGGCTGACGATAAACGCCCAGGCAAAGAATACAACGCCGAGCATCGCCCACAGGCGCAAGCCCCAGGCGTCGCCGATGATACGCTCAAGAAGGAACACCGGCAGCGCGAGGATGACAAAGCCAAATGCGGTTTTCACCGTCTCCATCCACGGACCGCTCTTCGGCAGCAGTCGATTGCCGAAGACCGTGACCAGGATCAGCGGCAGCCCCATGCCCAGGGCGTAAAGGTACAACGTTCCGCCGCCGAGCCACATGTTGCCGCTCTGAGCGATATAAAGCAGGATGGCGCTCAGCGGGGCGGTGGTGCAGGGGGAACAAATCAAACCGGCGATGGCGCCCATCACCAATACGCCGCCTGGCGAGCCACCCTGCTGGCGGTTACTCATCAGCGTTAAGCGCGTTTGAAGTGCCGAGGGTAGCTGCAGCGTGAACAGGCCAAACATCGACAGTGCCAGCAGGATAAAGATCGCGGACAGGCCAATGAGAACGTAAGGATGCTGGAGTGCGGCCTGGAACTGTAACCCGGCAGCGGCAACCACAAGGCCAAGGGCAGTGTAGGTCAATGCCATGCCCTGCACATAAATAAAGGCCAACAGCAGGGCGCGTGCGGTGGAAAGCCGTTGCTTACCGCCCAGCACGATGCCAGAGATGAGCGGATACATCGGCAGCACGCAGGGGGTAAAGGCAATGCCAATCCCAATCAGTAAGGCCCACAGCGCGGAGAACGGCAGGTCAGCGGGAGCTTCACGCCTCTCGCCCGAAGGAAGAGGGGTAACCGTCGCTGCCGCTTTTACTTCGCTCAGCGGAACGACCTTCGTTTCCGGCGGATAGCAGAATCCCGCGTCCGCGCATCCCTGATAGGTCACCGTCAACGTCGCGCCTTTATCCGCCTGATTCACCGTGACGGGGACGCGTAGGCCCTGGCGGTAGATTTCACTCTTACCGTAGAACTCGTCCTCATGCCACTCGCCAGCGGGCAACTGTAGTGCGCCTACGCTGGCCTGCGCAGGGGTAATGCTTACCTGCTTGCGATAGAGGTAATAGCCCTCTTTCACCTGCCAGGTAAGCGTCAGGTCGTGCTGGTTTTGCTGAAAATCGAAAACAAACGCCTGGTCAGCAGGAATGAAGTTCGAACGGCCGGGTGCGTCAAACAACCCGGCAAAAACTGACGTGCTGCACAGCAGCAGGATCAGCGTAAGGAAGCGTTGAGCCATGAGAGATAGTCGTTATCGCCATGAACCACTGGCAAGACCAGCAGTTCCGGGGTTTGGTAAGGATGATGAGACTTGAGGCAGTCCAGGAGCGCCTGCTGATTCGCCAGATTCGTTTTGAGCAGCATCTGGACTTCGTATTCCTGCTCCAGCTTGCCTTCCCAGTAATAAAGGGACGTGGCCCCGGGGAGGAGCGTTACGCAGGCTGCCAGTTTTTCGGCCAGCACCTTGGCGGCGAGATCCTGGGCAGAGGCTTCATCAGGGGCGGTGCACAGTACGACAACGGCATCAGGCGTGTTCACAAGTCGACCTCCTCATCACGAAAGGCTTCACTATATCACGCAAGGCGGTTGGTCATTAATGAAACGGGCCGCAGAGCGGCCCGATTTTAACTATTTTTACAACGGCTGATGGTTTACAGCACAATGCCGCCGATGATAAAGCCGAGGATGACGCAAAGCGAAATGGCCACCACGCCAGGGATCAGAAACGCATGGTTAAACACATACTTACCGATACGGGTTGAGCCGGTGTCGTCCATCTCCACCGCCGCCAGCAGGGTTGGGTAGGTGGGCAGAACGAACAGGGCCGAAACCGCCGCGAATGAGGCAATCGCCGTCAGCGGCGTAACGCCCAGCATCAGAGCCGCAGGCATCAGCGCTTTGGTGGTCGCGGCCTGGGAGTAAAGCAGGGTAGCGGCAAAGAACAGCACCACCGCCAGCAGCCACGGATAGTTGTGCAGCAGGTCGCCTGCTACGGTCTGAATGTCGCTGATGTGTGCCTTCACGAAGGTATCGCCGAGCCACGCCACACCCAGTACGCACACGCAGGCGCTCATACCGGATTTGAAGGTGCTGGCGTTCAGCACTTCGCTGGTGTCAATTTTACAGGTGATGCTAATCAGCGTCGCGATAGTCAGCATAAACACCACAATCGCTTCGTTACGCGGCAGGACCGGGTTCTGGATCAGACCCACGGTATCGCTAATGGCGGTCGCGTAGAACATCACTGCGACGATGCCGATCAGGAACAGCAGCACGGAGCGTTTCGCGTGCGGCTTCAGCTCAAAGACCTGGCTGCCGCGCAGGCTCACTTCACCTTTTGCCAGACGCTCCTGGTACACCGGATCGTCCTTCAGCTCGGCGCCGAGGAAGTTACACAGCACGGCGGTAATCATCACCGCAATCAGCGTCACCGGAATACAGATCGCCAGCAGCGTCAGATAACTCACGCCCATCGGCTCGAGGATACCGGCGAAGAAGACCACCGCTGCGGAAATCGGCGAAGCGGTAATCGCAATCTGGGACGCGACGACGGCAATAGAGAGCGGACGAGACGGACGGATACCCTGCTCTTTCGCTACTTCGGTAATCACCGGTAGCGTAGAGAAAGCGGTGTGGCCCGTACCGGCGAGAATGGTCATAAACCAGGTCACCAGAGGAGCAAGGAAGGTAATGTACTTTGGATGGCGGCGCAGCATTCGCTCCGCCAGGCTCACCAGGTAGTCCATACCGCCTGCCACCTGCATGGCGGCGATAGCGGCAATAACTGCCATGATGATTTCGATAACGTCAAAGGGGATTGCGCCGGGTTTAATCTGAAAGATAAGGGTAAGAACGAGCACCCCGAGACCGCCGGCAAAGCCGATGCCGATACCCCCGAGTCTTGCTCCCAAATAAATCGCCAACAGGACGATGACGAGTTCTGCTCCAAACATAAGGACCTGCCTTGCTTATTAACAAGTTGATATTGAATTGTTGTATTTTGGTAACACCTAAAAAGAAAAAAGGCACGTCACAAGTGACGTGCCTTAAGAAGCCTAGCCTGAACGGTTACTGTTCGCTTTCATCGGTATATCGTTTCGCTTTATAGGCCGGGTGCATCAGGTTCTGAGCAGAGAAAATGTCGTCCAGCTCAGCTTCGGTCAACAGCCCGCGCTCCAGCACCACTTCACGTACGCTCTTACCGGTTTCGGCACAAATCTTACCGACGATGTCACCGTTGTGGTGACCGATGAACGGGTTGAGGTAGGTGACGATCCCGATGGAGTTATAGACATAACCTTCACAGACTTCTTTATTGGCCGTGATGCCGTTAATGCATTTTTCCAGCAGGTTGTAGCAGGCGTTGGTCAGGATGTGGATAGATTCAAACATCGCCTGGCCAATTACTGGCTCCATTACGTTCAGCTGCAGCTGACCCGCTTCAGAGGCCATGGTCACGGTCGTATCGTTACCGATGACTTTGAAGCAAACCTGGTTCACCACCTCCGGCACGACCGGGTTCACCTTGGCTGGCATGATGGACGAACCTGCCTGCAGTTCTGGCAGGTTGATTTCGTTCAGGCCAGCGCGCGGACCGGAAGAGAGCAGGCGCAGGTCGTTACAAATTTTGGACAGTTTCACCGCCAGACGTTTCAGCGCGCTGTGCACCATAACGTAGGCGCCGCAGTCTGAGGTGGCTTCAATCAGGTCTTCTGCAGGGACAACCGGCAGGTTAGAAACTTCAGCCAGCTTCTGTACCGCCAGCTGCTGGTAGCCATCCGGGGTGTTCAGACGCGTACCGATGGCGGTTGCGCCCAGGTTCACTTCCAGCAGCAGCTCGGAGGTGCGCAGCAGGTTTTTCGTTTCTTCGTTGAGCAGCACGTTAAACGCGTGGAATTCCTGGCCGAGGGTCATCGGCACCGCGTCCTGCAGCTGGGTACGCCCCATTTTCAGAATGTCCTGGAACTCAACCGCTTTACGCTGGAAGCCATCGCCCAGCTGGTTGATCGCATCCACCAGCTTCACGACAGAGGCATACACCGCGATACGGAAGCCGGTAGGGTAGGCGTCGTTGGTGGACTGGCATTTGTTAACGTGGTCGTTCGGGTTCAGGTACTGGTATTCACCCTTCTGGTGACCCATCAGTTCCAGGCCGATGTTTGCCAGGACTTCGTTGGTATTCATGTTGACGGAGGTACCCGCGCCGCCCTGGTAGACGTCAACCGGGAACTGGTCCATGCATTTGCCGTTGTTCAGCACCTCATCGCAGGCTGCGATAATCGCATTTGCCACGCTTTTAGGAATGGTTTGCAGCTCTTTGTTAGCCAGGGCTGCGGCTTTCTTCACCATCACCATGCCACGGACAAACTCAGGGATGTCGCTGATTTTGCTGTTGCTGATGTAGAAGTTTTCAATCGCTCTCAGAGTGTGAACACCGTAGTAGGCATCCGCTGGAACTTCCCTGGTACCCAACAAGTCTTCTTCGATACGAATGTTGTTTAACATGTGAACCTTCTTTTCAAGCTGCCGATGGATTGTACTAAACACACAGTATTAACGTGGTTTTGAATATTTTCTGGCCGACGATTATTCCCTCAATCAGCCAGATGTTCGAGATCATATGCTGATGATAGCGAATTGCCGTAAGCTGGATCACTTATTATCGAGCCGATTCCATGATAATTATTAATCTGTGAAATGGGTCACCGCTTTAATATTTCCAGAAAAAATATCCGTGCAAACCGATTGAATTTTCGCTAACCGACACCATCTCATACAGACGCGCGTCGCGAACACATTCAGACAGGGGCCCGATGGCGCCTGCCACACAGGAGATGCCAGTGCGCTGGATACCGTTTATTGCTTTCTTTCTCTATGTTTACATTGAGATTTCCATTTTCATTCAGGTGGCCCATGTGCTGGGCGTCCTGCTGACGCTGATTCTGGTGATTTTCACCTCCGTTATCGGCATGTCGCTGGTGCGTAATCAGGGTTTCAAAAATTTCCTGATAATGCAGCAGAAGATGGCCGCAGGGGAAAGCCCGGCGGAAGAGATGATCAAAAGCGTGTCGCTGATTATTGCTGGACTGCTGCTGATTCTGCCAGGGTTCTTCACCGATTTCCTTGGCCTTCTGCTGCTTCTGCCGCCGGTGCAAAAGCACCTGACCATGAAGCTGCTGCCGCATCTGCGCTTCAGCCGTATGCCCGGCGGCGGGTTTAGCACCGGACCGGGCGATACCTTCGAAGGGGAGTATCAGCGTAAGGATGAACAGCACGACCGTTTAGACCATAAAGACGATCGGTGATGTTGTTGCCCGGTGGCGCTTCGCTTACCGGGCCTACTAAAGCGCCAGCCACAGCCCCGCCAGCATGACGATGGCGTACACGCTCTTCCATCCCACCATCGCCAGCAACAGCAGGCAAAGCACGCCCCCGACGGCCGCCAGCGCTTTATAACGACCTTTCAGCAAACGACATCCCGCCAGCATGCACAGCAGGTAGATCATGATGAAAATGCCGTTGGCGTAGACGATCAGCGCGTCCAGATTGATCTTCAGTGCGTAAATACACAGCGTGCTCAGCGCGCAGCAGCCCAGCACGGCATTCAGGGCATTCAGCGGAAGCTGGCGTTTGGACAGGCGCGCGAGGCGATTCTCAGGTTTGTAGAGCGCCTGCGACCACACCAGCCGGGCAAAGCTCTGGATATAAATATTCAGGCTGGCAAAACAGGCCAGATAGCCGATCACGCAGGCTATCCACAGCGCCTTCACGCCGAACAGTTCCACCACGATACCCGGCAGCGATGCCGCAGCGGCGAGATCTGCGCCGAACGCGTTGAAGTGCAACACCAGCACGGTGCACGCCCAGTAAACCGTGCCTGCCAGCAGCAGGCCTATCATCAGCGCGCGGGGGAAATCACGTTCAGGCTGCTTAAATTCAGAGGCCAGATGGGCAAAGGCCTCCAGACCGACAAAACACCAGAACATCACGGCGAGCGCGGCGAAAAGCTGCGAGTGGTTGACGTCTTTCACCGCCGGGAAGGGAATGTCTTTGATAGTGATATCGCCCGCCCACCAGATAGCGGCAACGAGTGCGACGATCAGCACCGCAACCAGCGTCTGCAGGTTGGCGCTGGAGCTGGCCCCGCGAGAGCCTACCCACCAGACGATAGCCAGCGTGCCCAGTTCGGCCAGCAGAAGCTGCTCATCATGCCAGCCAAACAGCGCCTGACCAAAGCCGGTGGCAATATGCAACGCCGCAGGAAGACCAACCGGAATGACGGAGAGAAACAGCCAGCCGGTAACGCGCTGCAGCCGCCGGCCAAAGGCCAGCCCGACAAAGTGCGCCACGCCGCCCGCGCTGGGGAAATGTCGCCCCAGGATGGCGAACACAATGGCTATTGGGAAAACCAATACAATCAGTACGGGCCACGCCCACAGGCTGTTATTGCCTGCCACCAGCGCCGCCAGTGCGGGTACGGCAAACACGCCCGTTCCTAACAAGGAGGTAGAGAGCAGACCAACACCCTGTGCCAGCCCCAACTCCTGCTTGAGTCCACTCATTAACATCGCCCTGCCCGTATCCAAAGAGAGGCGATGGTAACACTTTCGCAAATTTTTTTTTCAACTCCCCCTTGAAGGGGGAAAAAGCTATCCCCATCTCTCAGGGCACTAGTCGGAAAACCGCATGCGGGCCGGCGTCATCCATAACTGATAATGACTTTCTCAAAGGAGAGCTATCAATGAGTATTCGTCCGTTACATGATCGTGTGATCGTCAAACGTAAAGAAGTTGAAACCAAGTCTGCTGGCGGCATCGTTCTGACCGGTTCTGCAGCAGCCAAATCAACGCGTGGCGAAATCATCGCTGTCGGTAAGGGCCGCATCCTGGAAAACGGAACTGTGCAGCCACTGGACGTTAAAGTTGGTGACATCGTAATTTTCAACGATGGCTACGGCGTGAAATCCGAGAAGATCGACAATGAAGAAGTGTTGATCATGTCCGAGAGCGACATTCTGGCAATTGTTGAAGCGTAATTTACGCACGAGAATTTGAGGAAATAAGAACATGGCAGCTAAAGACGTAAAATTCGGTAACGACGCTCGTGTAAAAATGCTCCGCGGCGTAAACGTACTGGCCGATGCAGTTAAAGTGACCCTGGGCCCGAAAGGCCGTAACGTAGTGCTGGATAAATCCTTCGGCGCGCCAACCATCACTAAAGATGGTGTTTCCGTAGCACGTGAAATCGAGCTGGAAGACAAGTTCGAAAACATGGGCGCGCAGATGGTGAAAGAAGTTGCCTCTAAAGCGAACGACGCTGCAGGCGACGGTACCACCACCGCGACCGTACTGGCGCAGGCGATCATCACCGAAGGTCTGAAAGCCGTTGCGGCGGGCATGAACCCAATGGATCTGAAACGCGGTATCGACAAAGCTGTCGCTTCCGCTGTTGAAGAACTGAAAGCGCTGTCCGTACCGTGCTCTGACTCTAAAGCCATTGCTCAGGTTGGTACTATCTCCGCTAACTCCGACGAAACCGTAGGTAAGCTGATCGCGGAAGCGATGGACAAAGTCGGTAAAGAAGGCGTGATCACCGTTGAAGACGGTACCGGTCTGGAAGACGAACTGGACGTGGTTGAAGGTATGCAGTTCGACCGCGGTTACCTGTCCCCATACTTCATCAACAAGCCAGAGACTGGCGCTGTTGAGCTGGAAAGCCCGTTCATCCTGCTGGCTGACAAGAAAATCTCCAACATCCGCGAAATGCTGCCAGTACTGGAAGCCGTTGCGAAAGCAGGCAAACCGCTGGTTATCATCGCTGAAGACGTTGAAGGCGAAGCGCTGGCGACCCTGGTGGTTAACACCATGCGCGGCATCGTGAAAGTGGCTGCGGTTAAAGCACCTGGCTTCGGCGATCGCCGTAAAGCAATGCTGCAGGATATCGCTACCCTGACCGGCGGTACCGTGATCTCTGAAGAGATCGGTATGGAGCTGGAAAAAGCGACCCTGGAAGACCTGGGCCAGGCGAAACGCGTTGTGATCAACAAAGACACCACCACCATCATCGATGGCGTGGGTGAAGAGGCCGCTATTCAGGGCCGTGTAGGTCAGATCCGTAAGCAGATCGAAGAAGCGACTTCCGACTACGACCGTGAAAAACTGCAGGAGCGCGTAGCGAAACTGGCTGGCGGCGTTGCGGTTATCAAAGTCGGTGCGGCGACCGAAGTTGAAATGAAAGAGAAGAAAGCACGCGTTGACGACGCCCTGCACGCGACCCGTGCTGCGGTAGAAGAAGGCGTGGTTGCAGGTGGTGGCGTTGCGCTGGTGCGCGTTGCCGCTAAGCTGGCTGGCCTGACCGCTCAGAACGAAGACCAGAACGTGGGTATCAAAGTTGCGCTGCGCGCAATGGAAGCGCCTCTGCGTCAGATCGTTTCTAACGCCGGTGAAGAGCCATCTGTGGTTGCCAACAACGTGAAAGCGGGTGAAGGTAACTACGGTTACAACGCGGCAACGGAAGAATACGGCAACATGATCGACTTCGGTATCCTGGACCCAACAAAAGTGACCCGTTCTGCTCTGCAGTACGCGGCCTCTGTTGCTGGCCTGATGATCACCACCGAGTGCATGGTGACCGATATGCCTAAAGGCGATGCACCAGACTTAGGTGCTGCCGGCATGGGTGGCATGGGCGGTATGGGCGGCATGATGTAATCGTGCGCTCTACGTCGTAGAATGTGAAAAACCCCCGGGCAGAGATGCTCGGGGGTTTTTCTTTTGTTCATCTTTTAGGTATAAGATCTACACACGGACAGCTACTGTCCAGCTTATTGAAAACGAGGAATAACATGCGCGTAAAAGTCTGTGCAGGGATTGTAGGGGCAGCACTGCTGCTGGCGGGTTGTAGCTCCAGCAATGAGCTGTCGGCAGCGGGCCAGGGCGTTCGCTTTGTGGAAGATAAGCCTGGCAGTCAATGCCAGCTGTTAGGCACGGCAACCGGTGAGCAAAGTAACTGGATGTCGGGTCAGCATGGCGAAGAAGGCGGCTCTATGCGCGGTGCGGCAAACGCCCTGCGTAACCAGGCAGCGGCCATGGGCGGCAACGTGATTTACGGCGTGAGCAGCCCAACGCAGAGCATGCTGTCCAGCTTCGTGCCGACAGCCAGCCAGATGACGGGCCAGGTCTACAAGTGCCCAAACTGAGTTAACATGGTGATGGCGCTGCGCCCGGATCCTGTAGGGCAGGTAAGCGTAGCGCCACCTGCCTTTTTAGTGCTGCCGCAGCTGCAAATCCAGCGGCGTCTTGCTCGGTTCCCCGCCAATCTCGCGTGCCAGCTTCGGCACCATATAGCCTGAAACCAGCGTTAACAGTTCGCGCACGATCTGCCGGGCTTCTTCGTCCGTCACCATGAAATGGGCCGCGCCCTGAACGCGATCCAGCACGTGCAGGTAATAGGGCATCACGCCCGCATCAAACAGGGCATTACTCAGGTCTGCCAGCACGCGGGCGCTGTCATTTACGCCGCGCAGCAGCACGCTCTGGTTCAGCAGCGTCACGCCCGCTTTACGCAGTCGCGCCATCGCCGCGCGAAACGCATCGTCAATTTCGTTGGCGTGATTGATATGATTTACCAGCAGCACCTGCAGACGAGACTGCTCCAGGCGCGACACCAGGCCGTCAGTGATGCGTGCAGGAATGACAATCGGTAAACGGCTGTGAATGCGCAGGCGCTTGATGTGCGGGATGGCTTCAAGCTGGGTCAGCAGCCAGTCCAGCTCATGATCTTTGGCCATCAGCGGGTCGCCGCCGGAGAAAATAATCTCATCCAGCTCAGGATGGGCAGCAATATAGTCCAGCGCGACCTGCCAGTTGCGTTTATTGCCCTGATTTTCGGCATACGGGAAGTGCCGACGGAAGCAATAACGACAATTTACCGCGCAGCCGCCTTTTACCAGCAGCAGGGCGCGGTTGAGGTACTTGTGCAGTAAACCCGGCACCACGCTGTTCTGCTCTTCCAGCGGATCGGTGCTGTATCCCGGGGCAGTAATGAACTCATCCTGCGAAGTAAGCGTTTGTTTTAATAGCGGATCGTCGGGGTTGCCTTTCTCCATTCGTGCCACAAAGGCACGGGGAACGCGCAGGGCGAAAAGGCGCTTTGCCTCGCGGCCTGCAAGCAGCGCTGGGTGCTGATCGAGGTCTAAAAGACGCAGCAATTCATCAGGACTGGTGATTACATCGGCAAGTTGCGATAACCAATCTTCTCTGGACGGGGTGTTTAGGGTTACAATATGCGCCATTTTGTGGCTTAGCTACCAGTTAACAAATTTAGAGGGCCTTATGGCAACGTACTATAGCAACGATTTTCGTGCTGGTCTTAAAATCATGATGGACGGCGAACCGTACGCGGTTGAAGCCAGCGAATTCGTTAAACCAGGTAAAGGCCAGGCATTCGCACGCGTTAAGCTGCGCCGTCTGCTGACCGGTACCCGTGTTGAGAAAACCTTCAAGTCTACTGACTCTGCTGAAGGCGCTGATGTTGTAGATATGAACCTGACCTATCTGTACAACGACGGTGAGTTCTGGCATTTCATGAACAACTCCACTTTCGAACAGCTGTCTGCTGATGAGAAAGCGGTAGGCGATAGCGCTAAATGGCTGCTGGATCAGGCTGAGTGCATCGTGACCCTGTGGAACGGCCAGCCTATCGCTGTGACCCCACCAAACTTCGTAGAGCTGGAAATCGTTGAAACCGATCCAGGTCTGAAAGGTGATACCGCAGGTACCGGCGGTAAACCAGCCAAACTGTCTACCGGTGCTGTGGTTAAAGTGCCACTGTTCGTACAGACTGGCGAAGTGATCAAAGTGGATACCCGCTCCGGCGAATACGTGTCCCGCGTGAAGTAATTTACGTCATGATTGACGGCGCAGCGCCCGCTGCGCCTGATTTTTGCAGGCAGGGATGATGAAACGTACCGTTAAAATTCTGCTTCTGTTGGCGCTTTCCAGTGCATTACTATCCGGCTGCAACACCACGCGAGGAATGGGGCAAGATATCCAGGATCTCGGTCATATCATTTCTCACGCCGCCAGCTAAGTTCGTCTAATTTTCCTAAAATGCTTCCTTTACCGCCATTCGGCGGGATCTTGTCTATTATTAAGTTGCTATACACAAAACAACTTTGGCTATAAAAGGAAGATATTATGGTTAAGAAGACAATTGCAGCGATCTTTTCAGTCCTGGTGCTTTCTTCAGTGTTAACGGCCTGTAATACCACGCGCGGCGTCGGTCAGGATATTTCTGAAGGTGGTAGCGCAATTTCTGGTGCGGCAACAAAAGCTCAGCAGTAATATATATACGGTACGAGATCCGTCGGGTTTCGTACCGTCAGCTTTCTGACTCCTGCAGGGATAAGAACGGAGAAAAACGCGTATCCATGTGCAGCTTCATGCGGATATTGCGCTTGTAGGTATAGACCGTTTTTCCATTGATACTCAGGTGAGCGGCAATTTTTTGATTGCTTGCACCGTCCATCCACAACGTCAGCACTTTCGCTTCCTGCCGGGTCAGCAGCGGGGCCGCCGCCGTTGGCCTTTCAGCGCACGCGCGCGAGATCAGTGCGTCGTTGATAACCGTTGCCACTTTTTCGAGACTGGCATTTTTCAACAACGACGACCACACCGGGAACTGCCCGAGCCAGTCAGTCATGCCGCGCTCTTCTCCGGATTGCAGCAAAATAAACGGCAAGCGTTTACTGGCGTTAAGCAAGGAAGAGAGCTGCTGAAAATGGTGAATATCCTGCCTGAAGCCGTACAGGTCAGCGATAACCAGCGTGGGTTTCCATTGCAGAATATGCTCTCTGGCAAGGAACAGATTATTCAGCCCGGTTACAACGAAGTGTCCCGGGAACAAACCGGAATGATTGAGCCATGCTTCAAACCCCGAGCGGGTGAAGTGACAACGGTCAATCAAAAGAATTTTGAACATATTTTATTCGCAGTCGGCTAGTGGTTTGGCTTCCTGCCATCAGAAAGCACATCATCATAGAGAAGTCGGATGAGTGCTAAATGCCGGAACTACGGGCCATACTGCGGCTATTTCTTGCCTTAACGTGTTCAGCAAAAAATGATTGAAAAAAAATAGCACGCTAACCACAATATGGGGCGTAATCTCTGCCTTACGGGACGACCCGTAAGCGTTTCTTTCACCGGGGACGGCCCCAGCTTTTATTAAGTTAAGGAGCCTGAAATGTCCTGGATCATTCTTTTTATCGCTGGCCTGCTCGAAGTGGTATGGGCGATTGGTCTCAAATACACCCACGGATTTACCCGCCTGACGCCCAGCGTCATTACCGTCACCGCGATGATCGTCAGTATTGTTCTGCTCTCCTGGGCGATGCGCTCCCTGCCTGTGGGAACGGCGTATGCCGTCTGGACGGGCATTGGTGCCGTGGGTGCCGCCATCACCGGCATTCTGCTGTTGGGAGAGTCGGCGAGTCTGGCGCGTATCGCCAGCCTCGCGCTGATTGTGGCGGGAATTATTGGGCTTAAGCTCAGCACCCATTAATGGGGCTGTTTAACCCAGATAAGTTTTGATACATCAAACCCTTGCCGGGTCGCGACGTCCAGCATCTGCTGTTTCATTTCTGGCGAAATAGTTGGCGTGCGGGAGAGTATCCACAGATAGTCGCGATCCGGCCCGCAGACCAGCGCGTGACGGTACTCTCTGTCGAGGGCTATCACGTTATAGCCGCCATAAAACGGGCCAAAGAAAGAGACTTTAAGCGCGGCCCGTCGCGGGTCACCCGTGAAGTACGCTTTCCCTACTGACTGTTGCCACATCTCCCGGTCTGGGTTATAGCCCCGGTTGATCACCTGAATACCGCCATCATCCATCGGACTGTAATTCGCCGTGACCTTCTCCAGGCCCTGCTCAAACCGATGGTCGAGGCGCGCGATTTCATACCATGTTCCAAGGAAGCGTTGTGCATCAAAGGGCGTAACGACGGTAACGCCAGGTGGCGGGGTAGGGGAACTGCAGGCAACCACTAAAAACGCGGCTGTCACCGCGGCGATAACAGGCAGAATGCGCATAGGAGTTTCCTTACTGTTTTTTGTTAAGTGTAGATGACGGCAAGGAAAATGTGGGGGAGCGTGCGGTTTGTTTCGCCGGGTGGCGCTGCGCTTACCCGGCCTACGAATAATGTGGCTTTTGTAGGCCGGGTAAGGCGAAGCCGCCACCCGGCAATGTTTTACTGCAATGCGTCGAGGATACGGTATGCCGCCTCAACGCGTGCCGGGTTCGGGTAGCTTTTATTCGCCAGCATCACGATGCCGAGACTTTTCTCCGGAATAAATGCCGCGTAGCTGCCAAACCCGCCGGTTGAACCCGTTTTGTGGACCCAGGATGCCTTAACCGGCGGCGCGGGCGGATTGACTTCGCTCGCAGGCAGCGGCGCCAGCGCCACCTTATTGTCGCTGCCGTCAACCACGGTTTTGGCATCCACCGGCCAGTTAAGCATTTCCCAGCCTAATCCCTGGTACATGGCCCCCACGCGCCAGTAGCGAGACTGCGCCAGGGTAATGCCTTGCCTGAGTGACGTATCCTGAATGGCGTCCGGCTTCATGTTGACCATCACCCAGCTTGCCATATCCTGCACGTTGGTTTTCACGCCATAAGCTTCCGCATCGAGCATTCCCGGCGAAACGTGCACCGCTTTACCGTCACGGTATCCCCAGGCGTAATGCGCCTCTTCCGCTTTCGGAACGTTAATCCAGGTATGGTCCAGCTTGAGCGGCTTAAGGACCCGCGTCGTTATGGCCTGCTCATAGCTCATGCCGGAAGGCTTCACCGCCAGCGCGCCAAAAAGACCGATGCTGGCGTTGGCATAAAGACGCGTTGTGCCCGACTTCCACTGCGGCTGCCAGTTTTGATAAAAGCGCAGCAGAGAGGCGCTATCCGTGACCTCATCCGGTACCTGTAGCGGCAGACCTCCCGCGGTATAGGTGGCCAGATCCAGCATGCGGATCCCCTGCCACTGCTTGCCTGTCAGCGCGGGCCAGTACTTTGTCACGGGGTCGCCCAGCGATATTTCACCGCGAGCAACGGCATCGCCACCCAGTACGCCGGTGAAGGTTTTACTTATAGAGCCCAGCTCGAACAGGGTTTGTGGGGTAACCGGTTTGTTCTTTGCAACATCGGCTTTACCGAAGGTAAAGTAGTGCGGCTGGCCCTGATAAATCACCGCCACCGCCATACCCGGAATAGCCTGCGCTTTCATCAGGGGCGTAACGGTGCGCTCCACCACCTCAGCCAGCTGTTTTTCTGACAGCGGTGCGGCCAATACTGAGCAGGAGGTGCTGAGCAGCAGGGCGCAGCAAAGGGTTTTTGTCATCATCATTTATCTTCCGTAATAGCAGTTCAAGGGAGTGTCCGGGCCCGTCAGACCGCTGTAGTCTGTTGGATTTGACCACAGCTGACAAACGGTTAAATTTAGCATTAGCTGTTAATTTTTCTAACGGATGAGGCCATGACGCGCAGCTATCTCCCCCTTAATTCCCTGCGGGCGTTCGAAGCCGCCGCCCGGCACCTTAGCTTTACGCATGCGGCTATCGAGCTCAACGTCACCCACTCGGCGATTAGCCAGCACGTAAAGGCGCTGGAGCAGCACCTGAATTGCCAGCTGTTTGTCCGCGTTTCGCGTGGGCTGATGTTAACCACCGAAGGCGAGAATTTGCTGCCGGTGCTGAATGACTCGTTCGATCGTATCGCCGGAATGCTGGATCGCTTTGCCAGCCAGCGCGCTCAGGAGAAGCTCAAAATAGGCGTGGTGGGGACGTTTGCTACGGGGGTTCTATTTTCTCAGCTCGCGGACTTTCGCCGCTGCTATCCGCATATCGATCTTCAGCTTTCCACCCATAACAATCGCGTCGATCCGGCCGCTGAAGGCCTTGATTACACCATTCGCTACGGTGGCGGCGCGTGGCATGGAACCGATGCTGAATTTCTTTGCTCTGCGCCGCTGGCACCGCTCTGCACACCTGACATCGCCTCCTGTCTGAAAAGCCCGGCAGATATCCTGAAGTTTACCCTGCTGCGCTCCTACCGGCGCGACGAGTGGGCGGCGTGGATGCAGGCTGCGGGTGAACATCCTCCCTCGCCGACGCACCGGGTGATGGTGTTTGATTCGTCCGTGACCATGCTGGAAGCCGCGCAGGCGGGCGTAGGAATTGCCATTGCGCCTGTCGATATGTTTACCCATTTGCTCAGCAGCGAGCGCATCGTGCAGCCGTTTGCAACGCAGATTGACCTTGGCAGCTACTGGCTCACGAGGCTGCAGTCACGCGCAGAAAGCCCCGCCATGCGTGAGTTTGCCCAGTGGCTGGTGGAGAAGATGCAGAGATAAAAGGCCCGCCGGATGGCGGGCCAGAGGCGTCAAATGGTGATCACGGCAATCAGCGTCACCACGGTCAGGATGGTCGCCAGACCGTAGAATACCCATTTCCCGCTTGGGACATGGATTTTCAGATCATGCATCGCGTGGTGAATACGGTGCAGACCGCACCACAGCGGCAGGACGATCGTCAGGAAGATGAACACGCGGCCAATAAAGCTGCTCGCGAACGCCAGTACGCGCTCGTAGCTCAGCGCGTCGCCCGGGAACAGCCCCAGCGGCAGCATAATACCGACCAGCAGGATGATGACCGGGGCGATGATGGCACTCCACATGCCGCCTGCGCCAAACAGCCCCCAGAAAACCGGCTCGTCCGAACGTTTTGGATTTGGATTGATCACGGGTGTCTCCTTACCAGAACAGTGCGACAAACAGAATGACCACAGTGACCAGAATCGTCACCGCCCAGAGTCCCTTAATCACCGGCTCTGGCCCCATTTTCTCGTCTTTTATGATAATGTTCGCGGCTTTTGGCGCCAGTTCAAACCAGGTTTTGGTATGAAGCAGCGCGGCCGCGAGTACGATCAGGTTCAGAACAACGATGATGGGGTTTTGCAGGAAACCGACAAAGTTCGCCCAGGTTTCCGGCCCGTGCTTGAGGGCAAAAACGCCGTACATCAGCTCAAGGCTGAACCAGACTGCCGGTACCGCCGTGCCTTCACGCAGCATGTAGAAGCGATAAAACGGCAGGTTTTTCCACCAGGTGGACGGCATTGGCCGCACGTAGGCTTTGCGTTTAGTCGTCATCATGCACTCCTTAGCGTGGTTTCAGGGTAGCGATAAGAAAGTCTTTCGAGCTTTCCACTTTACCCTGCTGAATAGCGGCGGCCGGGTCGACGTGCTTCGGACAAACTTCGGAGCAATAACCCACAAAGGTACAGCTCCAGACGCCGTTCTGGCTGTTGAGCTGCGCCATACGTTCTTTTTTGCCGTGGTCGCGGCTGTCTTCGTTGTAGCGGTGCGCCAGGGTAATGGCGGCCGGGCCGATGAACTCCTTGTTCAGGCCAAACTGTGGACAGGCGGCGTAGCACAGGCCGCAGTTGATGCAGCCGGAGAACTGATGGTATTTCGCCATCTGCGCCGGCGTCTGGGTATTTGGCCCCTGATCAGGCGTGCGCGGGTTACCAATGATGTACGGCTTAATCGCTTCCAGGCTTTCGATAAAGTGGGTCATATCGACCACCAGATCGCGTTCAATCGGGAAGTTGCCCAGCGCTTCGACCTTAATGCCTTTGGTGTACTCGCGCAGGAAGGTCTTACAGGCCAGCTTCGGCACCTTGTTGACCATCATGCCGCAGGAGCCGCAGATCGCCATGCGGCAGGACCAGCGGTAGCTCAGGTCTGGCGCCAGGTTGTCTTTGATATAGCCGAGCGCATCCAGCAGGGAGGTTTGCTCGTCATAAGGCACTTCATAGAAAACGCTGTGCGGTGCGGCGTCCAATTCCGGATTGTAGCGCACCACTTCAACTTTCAGTTTTTGCATCTCAGCCATTCGCCTTCTCCTTCTTCTCGGCGTCTTCTGCTTCTGCACCGTACACGCGTTTCGCCGGCGGCAGCGTGGTGATTTTCACGTCGCTGTAGTCCAGACGCGTGGTGCCATCCGCATCGCGCCAGGCGAGGGTGTGTTTCAGGAAATTGACGTCGTCACGCTCGGTACAGCCTTCGTCCAGGCGCTGGTGGGCCCCGCGCGACTCTTTACGCGCCAGGGCAGAGTGCGCCATACATTCCGCGACGTTCAGGCCGTGGCCCAGCTCGATGGTATAGAGCAGGTCGGTGTTGAAGACGCTGGACGTGTCGGTAATGCGCACGCGCTTGAAGCGCTCCTGCAGTTCCGCCAGCTTGTCGACGGTTTTTTGCATCAGCTCAGGGGTACGGTAGATACCGCAGCCTTCTTCCATCGACAGGCCCATTTCATCGCGGATCTTCGACCAGTTCTCGTTGCCTTCCTGGTTCACCAGATCTTTCAGGCGTTTTTCAACGTCTGCGACCTGCGCATCCAGCGCGGCACCGTTGGCTTCGCCCGCGGTTGCCGCTCGCTCCATCGCGCGCTCGCCCGCCATGCGGCCAAAGACGACCAGCTCCGCCAGCGAGTTAGAACCAAGGCGGTTAGCGCCGTGCAGGCCCACGGAGGAACACTCGCCGACGGCGAACAGGCCCTTAATTCGGGTTTCACACTGCTGGTCGGTTTCGATCCCGCCCATCGTGTAGTGCGCCGTTGGGCGTACCGGAATCGGCTCTTTCACCGGGTCGACGCCGACGTAAGCTTTCGCCAGCTCGCAGATGAACGGCAGACGTTCCAGCAGCTTCTTCTCACCGAGGTGGCGCAGGTCAAGATAGACGACATCGCCGCGCGGCGTGGAGATGGTGTTGCCTTTGCGCCACTCGTGCCAGAAGGCCTGAGAGACTTTGTCGCGCGGGCCGAGTTCCATGTATTTGTTCTTCGGCTCGCCGAGCGGGGTTTCCGGGCCCATGCCGTAATCCTGCAGGTAACGGTAGCCGTTTTTGTTGACCAGAATACCGCCTTCACCGCGGCAGCCTTCCGTCATCAGAATGCCGGAGCCCGGCAGGCCGGTTGGGTGATACTGCACGAACTCCATATCGCGCAGCGGTACGCCGTGGCTGAGCGCCATGCCCATGCCGTCACCGGTGACGATGCCGCCGTTGGTGTTGTAGCGGTATACGCGTCCCGCGCCGCCCGTTGCCATCACCACCGCGTTTGCGCGGATCTGGACAAGCGTGCCTTCCATCATGTTCATCGCCACCAGGCCACGCGCCTGTCCGTCATCAACCAGAATGTCGAGGACGAAGTGTTCATCGAAGCGCTGAATTTGTGGGAACTGAAGGGAGGTCTGGAACAGGGTGTGCAGCATGTGGAAGCCGGTTTTATCGGCGGCGAACCAGGTGCGTTCAATCTTCATTCCGCCAAAGCGGCGGACGTTGACGCTGCCGTCCGGACGGCGGCTCCACGGACATCCCCACTGCTCAAGCTGGGTCATTTCCGTAGGACAATGATGCACAAAGTAGTCAACGACATCCTGTTCGCAAAGCCAGTCGCCCCCTGCAACCGTGTCGTGGAAATGGTATTCAAAGCTGTCATGATCCTGCGCAACGGCGGCGGACCCTCCTTCTGCTGCCACTGTGTGGCTACGCATAGGATAGACTTTTGAAATCAATGCGATTTTGGCGTTGGGATTAGCTTGTGCTGCAGCAATCGCAGCACGTAATCCAGCCCCGCCAGCGCCTATTACGGCAAGATCGGCTTGAAAAGTTTGCACGACATTCCTCCAGGTTTTTGTTATTTCGCAACGCGACAAACTAAAGGTAGTTCACCCGCCCAAAGGGACGATTGCGAAAGCGTTTCCACTGCTCCTTTATGGGTAGAACATTATAACCGTGTAGATGTCAGGGAAATTTGACGTGTTCGATTTTTTTGCTGTTCTGTGCGGTGATTTATCATAGTGATTGATGAATTCCGTCACGCAATTGTTCGCCTAAATGAAATGCGCTTTTTTACTGCGCAAAATTTGTCTCTGTCTCTGCTAACGAGTAGACTTCGTGCCCTTGTCTGAAATCGGAGAACAACTCATGAGCGAAACGGCCACCTGGCAGCCGAGCGCATCCATCCCTAATCTGTTAAAACGCGCTGCAATTATGGCGGAGATCCGCCGTTTCTTTGCCGACCGCGGCGTCCTGGAGGTGGAAACCCCGTGCATGAGTCAGGCAACGGTGACGGATATTCATCTCGTCCCGTTTGAAACCCGTTTTGTTGGCCCCGGCCACTCTCAGGGCATGAATTTGTATCTGATGACCAGCCCGGAATACCACATGAAACGCCTTTTGGCGGCAGGATGTGGTCCGGTGTATCAGCTGTGCCGCAGCTTCCGTAATGAAGAGATGGGTCGTCACCACAACCCGGAATTCACCATGCTGGAGTGGTACCGCCCGCATTACGATATGTACCGCCTGATGAATGAGGTGGACGATCTGCTGCAGCAGGTGCTGGAGTGCTCAGAAGCCGAAACGATCTCCTATCAGCAGGCATTCCAGCGCCATCTGGAAATCGACCCGCTGTCGGCGGACAAAGCCCAGTTGCGCGAAGTGGCGGCAAAACTGGATCTGAGCAACGTGGCGGATACCGAAGAGGATCGCGATACGCTGCTGCAGCTGCTGTTTACGTTTGGCGTTGAACCGCAGATTGGTAAAGATCGTCCGACGTTTGTCTATCACTTCCCGGCAAGCCAGGCGTCACTGGCGCAGATCAGTACCGAAGATCATCGTGTCGCAGAGCGTTTTGAGGTCTATTACAAAGGCATCGAACTGGCGAACGGCTTCCACGAGCTGACCGATGCCCGCGAGCAGCAGCAGCGCTTCGATCAGGATAACCGCAAGCGAGCCGCGCGCGGCCTGCCGCAGCAGCCTATTGATACCAATCTGCTTGAAGCGTTAAAAGCCGGTCTGCCGGATTGCTCCGGCGTCGCGCTGGGCGTTGACCGTCTGGTGATGCTGGCCCTGGGCGCAGAGCAGCTTGGCGATGTGATTGCCTTTACGGTCGATCGCGCCTAATAAAATGCCGGGTGGCGCTGCGCTTACCCGGCCTACCATTCCTGTCAATTAACCTTTCCATTTCCGCACAACAACATTAAAAACTGCCACTTTCTCTATACACGGGTCTTTTTCTTAATTTGACCCTTATGGCCACAATATTTGTCTGGTCTTCTGCTACCATCCGCGCAATTTAATTCTCTTCGGATGGTGCTATGTCCCAGTCACTTAAAAAGATGACCCTCACCGGGCTCATCCTGATGATCTTTACCTCAGTCTTTGGCTTTGCCAACAGCCCATCAGCGTTCTATCTGATGGGCTACAGCGCGACGCCTTTTTATATCGTTTCTGCCCTGTTCTTCTTTATTCCGTTTGCGCTGATGATGGCGGAGATGGGCTCGGCTTACCGGAAAGAAGAGGGCGGGATCTACTCATGGATGAATAACAGCGTCGGGCCGCGCTACGCGTTTATCGGCACGTTTATGTGGTTTTCATCCTACGTTGTCTGGATGGTCAGCACGGCGGCCAAAGTCTGGGTGCCGTTCTCAACGTTTCTTTTCGGTGCCGATAAAACCCAGGTCTGGTCTTTAGCCGGGCTGAGCTCCACGCAGGTCGTGGGGATTCTGGCGGTCTGCTGGATGGTGGTGGTGACGCTGGTGGCGTCGAAAGGTATCAACAAAATTGCCCGGATTACCGCGGTTGGCGGTATCTCAGTGATGTGCCTGAACCTGGTGCTGCTGCTGGTAAGCATCGCGATTCTGTGCCTCAACGGCGGGCACTTTGCGCAGGAGGTCAATTTTGTTTCATCCCCTAATCCGGGCTATCAGTCCGGGCTGGCTATGCTCTCCTTCGTGGTATTTGCCATCTTTGCTTACGGCGGTATTGAAGCCGTAGGCGGCCTGGTTGATAAGACGGAAAACCCGGAAAAGAACTTTGCGAAAGGCATTATTTTTGCCGCCATCGTCATTTCCATCGGCTATTCGCTGGCGATTTTCCTCTGGGGCGTCAGCACGAACTGGCAGCAGGTGTTGAGCAACAACACGACTAACCTTGGCAACATCACCTATGTGCTGATGAAAAGCCTGGGGATGACGCTGGGACAGGCGATGAACCTGAGTCCAGAAGCGGCATCGGTATTGGGCGTCTGGTTCGCGCGGATTACCGGCCTGTCGATGTTCCTGGCGTATACCGGCGCGTTCTTCACGCTGATCTACTCCCCGCTGAAAGCGATTATTCAGGGTACGCCGAAGGCGCTGTGGCCTGCGCGTATGACCCAGCTCAACGCGACGGGGATGCCTGCCAACGCCATGTGGATGCAGTGTCTGCTGGTGTGCGTGTTCATTCTGCTGGTGTCATTTGGTGGCGATACGGCGTCTGCGTTTTACAACAAGCTGACCCTGATGGCGAACGTGTCGATGACGCTGCCGTATCTGTTCCTGACCCTCGCATTCCCGTTCTTTAAGGCGAAGCAGGATCTCGAACGTCCGTTTGTGATTTTTAAAACCCGCGCGGCAACGCTGCTGGCCACCACGGTGGTGGTGCTGGTGGTGGCGTTTGCCAACATCTTCACCATTATTCAGCCGGTGATTGAGGCGAACGACTGGAACAGCGCGCTGTGGATGGTCGGCGGTCCAGTCTTCTTCTCGCTGCTGGCGATGGGGATTTATGAGAATTACCGTCGACGCGCGACGGCGTTCGTCGCAGAAGTGGCATAGCGGTAGTATTCCCCTCCCGGCAGGGAGGGGAGAAGCGTTACAAACTTCCCGCCGGGCGCGTACGCGCCGCTGACGTCAGCGTTCTTCCCGTTTTACGCCCGTCCAGGCTTTCCAGACGCATCTGGAACGGTGGGAACGGCATATCAATACCGTGCTCGCGGAAGCCGGCCAGAATCAGCTGGTGGATCTCATGGCGCAGCGGCATACGGTGTCCCATTTCGGCGGCGTAGATACGCAGCTCGAAAATCTGGATCCCCTGCTGTAAATCCACGAGGAAGACTTCCGGCGCCGGGTTGTCGATGACCAGCGAGCAGCGCTCCGCGGCAGTGTAGAGGATCTGGGTGACCTCTTCGCTGTTGGCGTCCGACGGGGCCGGTACCGTCAGCACCACGCGCGTCACGGAGTCTGACAGCGACCAGTTGATGAACTGCTCGGTGATGAACGCCTTGTTTGGCACGATGATCTCTTTCCGATCCCAGTCGCTGATCGTCGTCGCACGGGTATTGATCTTCGTGATGCTGCCGGTCAGATCGCGGATCGTCACGGTATCGCCAATGCGGATCGGTTTTTCGAACAAAATGATCAGGCCAGAGATGAAGTTGGCGAAGATCTCCTGTAAACCAAAACCTAGCCCTACACCCAGGGCCGCCACCAGCCACTGCAGCTTCGACCACTCAATCCCGATCATCGAGAAGCCAACCAGCCCGCCAAAGAGCATGATCAGATATTTAGTAATGGTGGTAATCGCATAACCCGTACCCGGGGTTAAATCCAGGTGCTGCAGCAGCGCCAGCTCCAGCAGCGCCGGGAAGTTGCGCACCAGCTGCGTGGTGATAATCAACACCAGAATGGCAATCAGCACTGCGCCTAAGGTTATCGGCTCCAGGCTCTCGACCCCCTGCACCGTGGACGTTACGTCCCAGAGAGAAATATTTTCCAGGAAGCCAAATGCGGAGTGGATCTCTGACCACAGGAAGATCACCGACAGGAGGGCAATCAGCATCAGGATGGAGCGCACCAGGCGCAGGGACTGGGTGCTGATGGCATCCAGATCCAGCTCCACCTCATCCGCTTCCGTCGTGCCTTCCGTGCTGTTGACGTGGTTTGGCTCTTCCTCACCCCGCGCACGCTGGGCGAGGATCTCTGCACGGCGATGCTTGGCGCGGTCAAAGGCCAGACGGCGGCGCTGGATCAGCATCCAGCGGCGGATCACGTGGTACACCACCAGAAGCAGGAACCAGATGGCCACCGAGGTTTCCAGTCGCGCCAGCAGCGCCTGCGCGGTCGCCAGATAGCCCACCGCGGCTGCCAGCATCGCAAACAGCGGCGCGCTCAGCAGCAGGTTCCAGAGCAGCCGGTTGAACATGTTGTCGCCGCTGCCGGATTTATCCAGATAGAGCGGTATCCCCGCGCGTTTCAGGCTGAGCGTCACGATGGCCAGCGCGCCGCATATCAGAATAAAGCAGAGGCGCCCCAGCGAGCCTGAGAACTCCCGGTCGTTGAGATTATCGAACATGATCAGCGCCATAATCAGCGGCACAATCAGCCCGATGCTCATCAGGTAGTAACGCATGGCGCGCGCAACGCGATTACGCGGCCAGCCGAAGTGGGCAATAAACAGGCCATTGGGGCGCGCAAAGGTGGCGCAAATCATGACCACCCACAGCAGCGGCACGGTGGCGGTGACGCCATCGCCAATCGCTACCGCAAGCGGGTAGGGCCAGGCTTCCCGCAGGCCATATCCCAGCGTCATCCACAGCACCGGCAGCGGGGAGGCGACGAGAATCGACCAGAATACGGTGCGCAGCGTCAGCCAGAAGTGGTCCTGAGTGACTTTCCCGACCCTTGAGCTGGAACGCTCCAGGAAACGGGTGAAATGTCGGCGCGAGTAAATGCTAAAGCCCACCAGAATCAACGCCCCCAGCAGCGGGAAAATGGTCTCTTTGCTGGTGAACATCATCACGCTGGCCTGTCCCAGCTGGCTGAAGGTGTCCAGCGAAATCAGACGGCGCAGGTCCTGGACAATTTCAATCGGCCACGAGAAGGTCATTGGACGCACGTCGGACGTCCAGAAGAGATATCGGTGCGTGGCCTCGTTCACCTCTTTCAGCGCGTCTTCCAGCTGGCTGTTGGATACTTTTAGCTTGGTCAGTTCCAGGATCAGCGTATCCCCGCCCTGGAGCAGAGAGTTCAGCAGCTCACGCTGGGTACGCAGCTGGGCTTCCAGAATCCGGTTCTGCTCGCTGGTCAGGGGCTGTCCGTCAGCCTGTCGAAGCTGGCGGATTTGCGGCTGTTTATTGAGGAGGTCTTCAAAGTGCAGTCGCTGAACGCGCAGCTGGGCCATCTCGGTATCCAGCTGCTGCGGCTTCGGCATTTCCGGCAGGCGCGCGACCTGGGCGCGTAGCGCTTCGCCCAGCAGGTTCGATGACCCGAGCCACTGGGACTGCTCGCGCAGGGTGTTGAGCGCCTGGCGAACCTGAAGGGTTTGATTGGTCGCCTGACGCTGCTGCGAAGCCACCAGGTCCATACGCTGCGCCTGCTGGTTGAGCGCGGCGGAAAGCTCGCGGTTGACCTTAAACTGATCGACGATGCCCGCGGGGAGGTTAGCGCTGTTCTCCGCTAGCAGTTCGGTGCTTTCAAGAGCACGCTCGGCCTCGCGCTGACGCTGGCTGTTGAGCTGATTGCGCAGGGCCTGAAGATAGGCGTCAAGCTGCTCGCTCTGCTTCTGAGCGAGTTCAGAGCGCATCCGCGACAGTTCCTGGCGGTTATTGGCGGAAAGCTGCGCCAGCTCCAGCTCATCGACAAGGGCCTTCAGGCGAGCCGATTCTGCCTGCAGACCCAGATTTTGCGCCTGAGCCTGTGCCGTATTGCCGCTTTGCGTACCCACGCGACGCTCGACTTCATTAAGCTGGCGGCGGGCGTCGGTTTGCTGCTGTGGAAGCTGGCTGAGGGAGTCGGCAATTTCGCGCGCTCGCTCCTGCTCCTGCTGGGCAAGGCGACTCTTCTCCAGAAGCTGGCTGCTGACCTGCAGGATCTCCTGGTTCAGGGCATCGGAGGTCATGCCTGCGGGCACGTCACGCGGCTCGTCACGCAGGTTATTGAGCTGAGAGCGCAGCGTCTGCGAGAGTTTGGGGAAGTTGTCGATAACCTGCTGATATTGCTGAGCGCGCTCAAGCGAGCCTTTTCGCTCCTCAAGCGCGTTCAGGGCTGTCTGGAGCGACTCGACGGTCTCTGGCTGAGCGGGTTTGGCCGCTTTTGCCTGCTCCAGTTGCTGGGTTATCTGTTTGGCGTCGGGGGCTGTCGCTGCGTACGCCCCCATGCTGAGGCACCAGGCCATCAGTAGAACGATAATCGGGCGCACGTCAGCGATCCTTCTGTTGTTAGCCTTCGTCTTTTTTGTCGTCAACCAGCGGGCTGGCGTCGTGCTCGGCGTGGATCTCTTCCTGTGACAGCGGCGCGGGTTCTGCATCTGGCGTCACGAAGGTTTCGGTAGAGACCGCCAGCGGCTGGCCCAGTTTGGTGACCGACAGGCTTTCGAGCTGTTCAGCGAGCTTCACCTTGCCCGGCGCAAACAGGTTGATCACGGTGGAGCCCAGCTTGAAGCGGCCCATCTCCTGACCTTTAAGCAGGGCGACAGAGCCCTCCGCTTCACCGGCAGGCCAGGTCCAGCGTTTGATCACGCCTTCGCGCGGAGGCGTAATGGTGCCCGCCCAGACGGTTTCGATGCTGCCTACAATGGTCGCACCGACCAGAATCTGCGCCATTGGGCCAAATTCAGTATCAAACAGGCAGATGACGCGCTCGTTACGGGCAAACAGGTTCGGCACGTTCTGCGCGGTGAGGTGGTTCACGGAGAACAGGTCGCCCGGGACGTAGATCATTTCACGCAGAATACCGTTACACGGCATGTGCACGCGGTGGTAGTCGCGCGGTGACAGATAGGTAGTGGCGAACGTACCGTTGCGGAACAGATCCGCCATCAGGTAATTGCCCGCCAGCAGCGCTTCCAGGCTGTAGTTATGGCCCTTCGCCTGCAGAATTTTGTCGTCTTCGATGTTACCCAACTGGCTGATCACGCCGTCTGCCGGCATCACCAGGACGTTTGGATCGGTGTTCAGCGGGCGCACGTCGTCACGCAGCGGGCGCACGAAGAATTCGTTGAAGGTGCGGTAGCTGGCGGTATCCGGCTTCTGCGCCTCTTTCATGTCGACCTTGTAATATTTTACGAAAAGGTCGATGACCAGTTTGGTCAGCCAGCCCGCGCGTTTGCTTGCGCCCCAGCCCGCCAGGCGAGTGAGCCACAGTTTTGGCAGAATGTATTGAAGCGAAAGTTTAAATGCGTTTAACAAGGTAGCCTCCAGGCCATTGTTTTGTCGTTCCTGATCCGGCGTTAAGCCGCCGGAACCTGAAAAAAGGGGACGATTTTAGCGATGCTTAGCTTAGTTGTCAGTTATCAGAATCAGAAAAGTTTTTACGCGTTTTTACGTCTTCCATGCTCTCAAGAATGCGGTGATAGTTTTCAAAGCGGGTCTCCGCAATTTCACCGTTCTCAACCGCTTCGCGGATAGCGCAGCCCGGGTCGTTATCGTGTTTACAGTCGCGGTATTTGCAAGCGCCTAAATAATCATGGAATTCGACAAATCCGTTAAAGATTTGTTCCGGCTCAAGGTGCCACAAACCGAACTCACGCACGCCCGGGGAGTCGATCACGTCGCCGCCGTGTGGGAAGTGATACAGGCGCGAGGCGGTGGTCGTGTGCTGGCCCAGACCCGAGACGTTGGACACATCGTTGGTCAGGATCTCCTGCTGGAGGCCAAGCAGGTTGTTCAGCAGGCTTGATTTGCCCACGCCGGACTGGCCCGCGAAGATGCTGATGCGATCGGTGAGCGCCTCTTCCAGCGGTTTCAGGCCATCCTTGGTGTGGCTGGAGACCATCAGCACGCGATACCCAATCTTGCGGTAGATATCCATCTGCTCATTCACGAAGGCCATGCCGTCGTCATCCAGCAGATCGATTTTGTTCAATACGATGATCGGTTCCACCTGCAGCGTTTCGCAGGCCACAAGGTAACGATCGATAATGTTGAGCGAAAGCTCAGGTAAAATCGCCGAAACTATGACGATCTGGTTAATGTTGGCGGCAATCGGCTTCACGCCATCGTAGAAATCCGGGCGGGTGAGCACCGACGTGCGTTCATGCACGGCCTCAACGATGCCCTTAACCGTGACCCCTTCAGCGGCCTCTTTGCCTGGTCGCCAGACCACGCGATCGCCGGTCACCAGTGAACGGATGGTGCGACGGATATTGCAACGGTGAATTTCCCCGTCGGCGGATTCGACATCGGCATGCATGCCGAAACGGCTGATGACTACGCCTTCTGTCGCTTCACCAAACAGGTTGTCGTCATAATCCGGCTTCTCCGAAGTGGTTTTAAGACGGCGCTGGTGGTTGGCGTTTACGCGGCGCTGCTGCCCTTTGGAGAGTTTATTTTTACTCAATCGCGCTGGCTCCTGGTCGCCCATAAGGGGCAAAACCTCTATGATACACTCTAATTAATACTAGTTAACCTGCTACTGCCGGTTATGCGAGAAGGGTGGAAAATAACATGAGCGCGGATGAAAACAACCTGATTTGGATCGATCTCGAAATGACCGGGCTGGATCCCGAGCGCGATCGCATTATTGAAATTGCAACGCTGGTGACGGACGCCAACCTGAATATCCTGGCGGAAGGCCCAACGATTGCCGTGCATCAGTCCGATGAGCAGCTGGCCTTGATGGATGAATGGAACGTGCGCACCCACACCGGCAGTGGCCTGGTGGAGCGCGTGAAGGCGAGCACGTTTGGCGACCGCGAGGCGGAGCTGGCAACGCTTGAGTTCCTGAAACAGTGGGTTCCGGCGGGGAAATCGCCTATTTGCGGGAACAGCATCGGCCAGGATCGCCGCTTCCTGTTTAAGTACATGCCGGAGCTGGAGTCTTACTTCCACTACCGCTATCTGGATGTCAGCACCCTGAAAGAGCTGGCGCGTCGCTGGAAGCCTGAAATCCTCGACGGCTTTAAAAAGCAGGGCACCCATCAGGCGATGGACGATATCCGGGAGTCCGTGGCGGAGCTGGCGTACTACCGCGAAAACTTTATTAAGCTGTGATTTTGAGATCCGGCGCCTTGCGTGGCCGGGTTTTTGCCGTTAAATTGTTCAGCTTGCCGATTTAATAAGCATTTGAACTGAATTTCGAAAAAATCGCTTTAAGGGGGGTTGCAGCTAAAAGGATTTCTCGTATAATGCGCCTCCCGTAACGACAGAGAATTACACGTTACGACAGCAACAAAAGCAGTACAGATTTGCGGGAATAGCTCAGTTGGTAGAGCACGACCTTGCCAAGGTCGGGGTCGCGAGTTCGAGTCTCGTTTCCCGCTCCAAAATTTGAAAGTGCTTTCACAGCACAGACTGCCCAAGCGGGAATAGCTCAGTTGGTAGAGCACGACCTTGCCAAGGTCGGGGTCGCGAGTTCGAGTCTCGTTTCCCGCTCCAAATTCTTCATCATCTCTAAAATATCCACAGCGAAATGATTCGTTGGGGACGTTTTCTATTGTCTCTGAAATACTCTTGTAAACAGAGTTATCCACAGAAACTGCGCTTAACCGGAACAGGGTTAAAACTTAGCAGGGTGAATAATATCTTTATAACTCGCTGTATTTAATAAATAAAATTTGATTTCAAAATGTTATTGAGATCACTTGACCTCATCTCCAGCCCAGATGGCGCTTGAGTTTGTAATTTTATTCACAGGCTGTGAATAGTTCAGGCATCTCGCGTAAGCCCTTTTTCGATTACCCTTACCAGACGCTGTTTCTTCGGTAGCTGCACCTCGACTACACAGGCATTACGCTTCTCAATTTGCTGCGCAATCGCCCATTCTATGTGTTCATCAAGAAGTGGGTGCTCACCTCTACGGCTTTCAAGTGCCCGCAGATTCGCTTCATCCCAGGGAGCATTACCCAGCGCGACGGCAACGTTACGCAGCCAGCGCAGATGGCCGATACGGCGAATGGCCGAGCCTTCCGTCACTTTCAGGAACCAGGCTTCGGTCCAGGCGAACAGCTCAATAAGCTGCGGCGCATGCAGCGCCTTACGCGGGCTGAAATCTTCTTCGTCCGTGAGCTGTGAATAGCGGTTCCACGGGCAGATCAGCTGGCAGTCGTCGCAGCCGTAGATGCGGTTGCCGATAAGCGGTCGAAATTCTTCTGGAATGGCCCCTTCCAGTTCGATAGTCAGGTAGGAGATGCAGCGGCGTGCATCAACGGTGTAGGGCTCGACGATGGCACCCGTCGGGCAAATGGTCATGCAGGCCACGCAGCGCCCACAGCCTTCTTCTACCGGGCCGTCTATCGGCAGCGGCAAATCAATCAGCAGTTCACCCAGGAAGAAGAACGATCCGGCGTCGCGGCTAAGGATAAGTGAGTGCTTACCTGTCCAGCCAAGCCCGGCTTTTTCGGCGATCGGGCGCTCAAGAATAGGCGCAGAATCGACAAAGGGTCTAAAATTCAGCGAAACACAGTGCTGCTGAATGGTTTCCCCGAGTTTTTTTAAACGGTTGCGCAGAAGCTTATGGTAATCACGTCCCAGGGCGTAGCGGCTGACGTAACCCAAAGAGGGGTCTTTTAGCGTGCGCGCAAAGGCCGCGTTGGCGGGCAGGTAGTTCATGCGCACGCTGATGACGCGTAACGTGCCCGGCAAGAGCTCGTGTGGACGGGCGCGCATCATGCCATGACGCGCCATCCACTCCATTTCGCCGTGGTATTGTTTATCCAGCCAGGCCTGCAGTTTTGGCTCGCTGGCCGAGAGGTCGGTATCGGTAATGCCCACCTTCTGGAAGCCAAGTTCAGCACCCCACTGTTTTATTTTTTGCGCTAATTCATTGAGATCGAGGGGCTGTGACATGACGGACCATACGGTGAAGAAAAACCCCGCAAGTATACCACATTCCATCTGGCATGCGGATGACCTCCGGCGCGCCGAAAAAGAGGCCGCAGACAGCCTCGGGATAACCCTTTACGAACTGATGCTGCGCGCGGGTGAGGCGGCGTTTAACGTTGCCCGCAGCGCGTATCCGCAGGCCGCTCACTGGCTGATTCTGTGTGGGCACGGCAATAACGGCGGCGACGGCTACGTTGTCGCCCGTCTTGCGGCTGCGGCAGGTATCCGCGTGACGCTGCTGGCTTTGGAGAGTGAAAAACCGCTGCCGGAAGAGGCGGACGCGGCGCGCACGGCGTGGCTTAACGCAGGCGGTGTGATTCATGCGCCGGATATCGTCTGGCCAGAGGATGTTGATCTGATTGTTGACGGTCTGCTGGGCACCGGGCTTCGCAGCGCGCCTCGCGAAAACGTAGCCGCTCTGATTGAACACGCGAACAGACATTCCGCGCCGGTTGTCGCGCTGGATATTCCTTCAGGCCTGATTGCACAAACCGGCGCGACGCCGGGAGCGGTGATTCAGGCTGCGCACACGGTGACCTTTATCGCCCTCAAGCCGGGGTTGCTGACCGGCAAAGCGCGAGACGTTGTTGGCGTGCTGCACCACAGTGCGCTGGGGCTGGAGAGCTGGCTTGCCGGGCAGGAAATGCGCATCGCGCGTTTTGATGCGTCGCAGCTTGCAGCGTGGCTCCCGCCGCGCCGACCGACGTCCCATAAAGGGGATAGCGGCAGGCTGGTGATAATTGGCGGCGACCATGGCACGGCAGGTGCGATTCGCATGACCGGCGAAGCGGCATTACGCAGCGGTGCTGGCCTGGTGCGAGTGCTCACCCGCATTGAGAATATTGCCCCAATCATTACCGCCCGTCCGGAGCTGATGGTCCACGAGCTTACGCCCCAGGCGCTTGAAGAAAGCCTGGAATGGGCGGACGTGGTGGTGATTGGGCCCGGGCTTGGACAGCAGGCGTGGGGTAAACAGGCCCTGCAAAAGGTCGAGAATTTTCGTAAACCGATGCTGTGGGATGCCGACGCGCTTAACCTTCTGGCAATAAACCCCGATAAGCGTCACAATCGCATTCTCACGCCACACCCCGGCGAAGCCGCGCGGCTGCTTAACTGCAGCGTGGCAGAAATTGAAAGCGATCGCTTACTTTCTGCTCAGCGTCTGGTAAAACGTTACGGAGGTGTTGCTGTTTTAAAAGGGGCAGGAACCGTTGTCGCCAGCGACGAGTCGCAGGGCATTATTGATGCCGGCAATGCGGGCATGGCAAGCGGCGGCATGGGCGATGTGCTTTCCGGCATCATTGGCGCATTGCTTGGACAGAAACTTCCCCTTTATGATGCAGCCTGTGCGGGCTGCGTGGCCCACGGCGTCGCGGCGGATAAACTGGCTGCGCGTTACGGCACGCGCGGTATGCTGGCCACCGATCTCTTTTGCACGCTGCGGCGTGTTGTTAACCCGGATGTGATTGACGTAGAAAATGACTAATCGAGCGATTCCTTTACCTGATGAACAAGCCACTTTAGAACTCGGCAAGCGCGTGGCGCAGGCCTGTCAGGGGGCAACCGTCATTTATCTGTATGGTGATTTAGGTGCGGGTAAAACCACCTTCAGCCGGGGTTTTTTGCAGGCGTTAGGGCATAACGGGAATGTCAAAAGCCCAACCTACACGCTGGTAGAACCGTACGCCCTTGAAAATCTTATGGTGTACCACTTCGATTTATACCGCCTTGCGGATCCTGAGGAGCTGGAATTTATGGGGATCCGTGATTATTTTGCCAATGATGCCATCTGCCTGGTGGAGTGGCCGCAACAAGGTGCGGGTGTGCTGCCTGACCCGGATGTCGAAATTCACTTAGATTACCAGGCACAAGGGCGTGAGGCGCGCATCAGTGCGGTTTCCTCATCAGGCAGTTCCTTACTGGCGCGTCTGGCCGGTTAAGCGTAGGGATGACGGGATGATAAATCGCGTTAAAGGCTGGTTGTTGGCTGCCACCGTGCTGCTGTGCGTGCAGGCCGGGGCGGCAAACCTCTCGGATATTCAGGTATCAAACGGCGAAAGCCAGGCCCGGATCACGTTCAGCTTTATGGGCGATCCTGAGTATGCATTTTCACAGCCAGACAGCCACAGCGTGGCGCTGGATATCAAACAGACGGGCGTAATCCAGGGGCTTCCGCTGCAGTTCAGCGGCAACAACCTGGTGAAAAGCATCCGTTCGGGAACGCCCCAGGACAGCCAGTCGTTACGCCTGGTGGTCGATCTGACCGAAAAAGGCAAAACGAAGGCGGTGAAGCAGCAAAACGGCGCGAACTATACGGTGGTCTTTACCATCAATGCCGACGTTCCGCCGCCGCCTCCACCGCCGCCGGTCGTCGCGAAGCGCGTGGAAGAGCCGGTATATACGCCGCGTCCTTCTGAACCTGCGCGTAATCCGTTTAAATCGCAAAACGATCGCATTACCGCGGCAACCAGCAGCAATACGGTGACGCGTCCGGCGGCCAGCGCGCGACGCGCAACGGTCAGCGGTGACAAAGTGATCATCGCCATTGACGCGGGCCACGGCGGGGAAGATCCGGGGGCGATAGGCCCTGGCGGCACGCGCGAGAAAAACGTGACCATCGCTATCGCGCGTAAACTGCGTTCGCTGCTCAACGACGATCCTATGTTTAAAGGCGTGTTGACCCGCGACGGGGACTACTTTATCTCCGTCATGGGGCGCTCGGACGTGGCGCGCAAGCAAAACGCCAACTTCCTGGTCTCCATTCATGCGGACGCTGCGCCGAATCGTAGCGCGACCGGCGCCTCGGTTTGGGTGCTGTCGAACCGTCGCGCGAACAGCGAAATGGCCAACTGGCTGGAAGAGCATGAGAAGCAGTCTGAGCTGTTAGGCGGCGCGGGCGACGTGCTGGCTAACAGCCAGTCCGATCCGTACCTCAGCCAGGCGGTGCTGGATTTACAGTTCGGTCATTCTCAGCGCGTCGGGTATGATGTCGCCACTAACGTACTGAGCCAGCTGCAAAGCATTGGCGTGCTGCATAAACGTCGTCCTGAGCATGCCAGCCTCGGCGTTCTGCGCTCGCCGGATATCCCGTCCATCCTTGTAGAGACGGGCTTTATCAGTAACAACGGTGAAGAGCGTCTGTTGGGAAGCGACAGTTACCAGCAGCAAATTGCCGAAGCCATTTATAACGGTCTGCGTAAATACTTTGAGGCGCATCCGCTGCAGTCCGCACCGCAGAGCGGTGCCGCCCAGACGGCCAGCGCGGCGCTGCCGGGTGAGATGACTGCGACCAACTAAGGAGAATTCATGCCGATTCAGGTTCTACCGCCGCAGCTCGCGAACCAAATCGCCGCCGGTGAGGTGGTGGAACGCCCTGCGTCGGTGGTGAAGGAGCTGGTGGAAAACAGCCTCGATGCGGGCGCAACCCGCATCGATATTGATATCGAACGCGGTGGCGCGAAGCTTATCCGCATTCGCGACAACGGCTGTGGCATTAAAAAAGAGGAGCTGGCGCTGGCGCTGGCGCGTCACGCCACCAGTAAAATTGCCTCTCTGGATGACCTGGAAGCGATTATTAGCCTCGGCTTTCGCGGTGAGGCGCTGGCCAGTATCAGCTCGGTTTCGCGCCTGACGCTCACCTCCCGTACCGCGGAACAACAGGAAGCCTGGCAGGCCTACGCCGAAGGGCGCGACATGGACGTGACGGTCAGGCCCGCGGCGCATCCTGTCGGCACGACGCTTGAAGTGTTAGATCTCTTCTACAACACCCCCGCCCGGCGCAAGTTTATGCGTACCGAGAAGACCGAGTTTGGCCATATCGACGAGATCGTTCGGCGTATCGCGCTGGCGCGTTTTGACGTCACCATTAATCTCAGCCACAACGGCAAGGTGATGCGCCAGTATCGCGCGGTGGCGAAAGGCGGGCAGAAAGAGCGTCGTCTGGGGGCGATTTGCGGATTGCCGTTTCTGGAACAGGCGCTGGCCATTGAGTGGCAGCACGGCGATCTGGCTTTGCGCGGCTGGGTTGCCGATCCAAACGCGAGCAGCGCTGCGTTCTCTGAGATTCAGTATTGCTACGTCAACGGCCGCATGATGCGCGACCGCCTCATCAATCACGCGATTCGCCAGGCCTGCGAAGACAAGCTCGGGGCCGATCAGCAGCCTGCTTTCGTCCTTTATCTGGATATCGACCCCCATCAGGTGGATGTGAACGTTCATCCTGCCAAGCATGAGGTGCGGTTCCACCAGTCGCGTCTGGTGCACGACTTTATTTATCAGGGCGTGGCCGCCGTGTTGCAGCAGCAGGCTGCGCCAACGCTGCCGCTGGAGAACGACGCCCCTGCGCCGCGTCCGCTGCCCGAAAACCGTGTGGCAGCGGGCCGCAACCATTTTGCGGAGCCTGCCGTCGCGCGTGAACCGGAAGCCCCGCGCTTTTCATCAGCAGGGAGCGCACCGCGTCCAACGGGCGCGAACTACCCGAATGCCCAGCCTGGCTATCAAAAGCAGCAGGGGGCGTTGTACCGCAAACTGCTGGAAACGCCTGCGGTAGAGAGTAAAGAGCCCATTCCGGCCCCTCAGCCTTCACTGGACGGTCATAGCCAGAGTTTCGGCCGGGTGCTGACGATTATCGCCCCGGATATGGCGCTGCTTGAACGTAACGGCAACGTGATGCTTCTGGCCTTGCCGGTCGCCGAACGCTGGCTCAAACAGGTGCAGCTCACGCCGGGCGAAAATGCAGCCTGCGCGCAGCCGCTGTTAATTCCGGTACGCCTGAAAATATCCCCTGATGAAACAAGGGTATTGCAGCGCGTTGGGTCGCAGCTGGCGCAGATGGGTATTGAAACTGTGCTCGAACCACAACATGTGACAATTCGTGCAGTGCCTTTACCCTTACGCCAACAAAATTTACAAAACTTGATTCCTGAACTGATAGGCTACCTGGCGCAGCAAACATCGTTTGATGCCGCCAACACCGCGCAGTGGATCGCCCGCCATCTGGCAAGCGAACACGCGCCGTGGAGTATGGCGCAGGCCATCAGCGTGCTGGCGGAGGTGGAACGTCTTTGCCCGCACCTGGTAAAAACGCCGCCGGGTGGTTTATTACAACCTGTTGATTTACAAACGGCGATGAACGCCCTGAAACATGATTGACGTAAGTAAGGCGAGCCTGCCTAAGGCAATTTTTTTAATGGGCCCAACGGCCTCGGGCAAAACGGCGTTAGCCATTGAGTTGCGTAAAGTTTTGCCTGTAGAGTTGATTAGCGTCGACTCCGCCCTCATCTACCGAGGGATGGACATCGGCACGGCGAAGCCTGACGCAGACGAGCTGCGTGCGGCACCGCACCGTTTGCTGGATATTCTCGACCCGGCTCAGGCGTACTCCGCAGCGGATTTCCGCCGGGATGCCTTAGCCGAGATGGCCGAGATAACGGCGGCGGGACGTATACCGCTGTTGGTTGGCGGAACCATGCTCTACTTCAAGGCGCTGCTGGAGGGGTTGTCACCTCTGCCATCCGCGGATCCGGAAATAAGAGCAAAAATTGAGCAGCAGGCGGCAGAGCAGGGTTGGGACGTTTTGCATCAGCAACTGGCGGAGATTGACCCGGTTGCGGCAGCGCGGATCCATCCAAATGATCCGCAAAGGCTTTCCCGGGCACTGGAAGTTTTTTTCATTTCGGGTAAAACTTTAACGGAACTGACGCAAACGTCAGGAGACGCTCTGCCGTATCAGGTGCATCAGTTCGCCATCGCCCCGGCGAGCCGTGAACTGCTCCATCAGCGAATTGAGCAGCGTTTTCATCAGATGTTGGCTTCAGATTTTGAAGCAGAAGTGCGGGCGCTCTTTGCCCGTGGAGATTTGCATACGGACATGCCTTCCGTTCGTTGTGTGGGATACCGCCAGATGTGGTCGTATCTTGAAGGTGAGATTTCATACGATGAAATGGTTTATAGAGGTGTTTGCGCCACGAGACAGTTAGCGAAGCGCCAGATCACCTGGTTGCGCGGTTGGGAGGGTGTTCACTGGTTAGACAGTGAAAAACCGCAACAGGCGTTAAACGAAGTGATTGAGGTTGTTGGTGATATCGCTCACTGAATGTGTACAATTGAGACGTATCGTGCGCAATTTTTCAGAATCGCAAGGTTCTAAGTACAAAACAAGCATATAAGGAAAAGATAGAATGGCTAAGGGGCAATCTTTACAAGATCCGTTCCTGAACGCATTGCGTCGGGAACGTGTTCCAGTTTCTATTTATTTGGTGAATGGTATTAAGCTGCAAGGTCAGATTGAGTCTTTCGATCAGTTCGTGATTCTGTTGAAAAACACGGTCAGCCAGATGGTCTATAAGCACGCTATTTCTACCGTTGTTCCGTCTCGTCCGGTATCTCATCACAGCAATAACGCTGGCGGCGGCACGGGTAGTAACTACCATCATGGCAGCAACGCGCAGGGTTCTTCAACGCCAGCGCAGGACAGCGACGAGACCGAATAAGGTTTCGCACTGTTATCCACACGGGGAGCCAGGGATCCTGCGTTCCCCGCTGATCTTTTTAGAGAGGTTTACGCTTGTTTGACCGTTATGATGCCGGTGAGCAGGCGGTGCTGGTACACATCTATTTTTCGCAAGACAAAGATATGGAAGACCTCCAAGAGTTTGAATCTCTGGTCTCTTCCGCCGGTGTCGAAGCAATGCAGGTGATTACCGGTAGCCGTAAAGCGCCGCACCCAAAGTATTTTGTTGGTGAAGGTAAAGCAGTCGAAATTGCGGATGCCGTAAAAGCAACCGGCGCGTCAGTCGTGTTGTTTGATCATGCGCTGTCTCCAGCCCAGGAGCGCAACCTGGAAGCCCTTTGCGAATGCCGTGTTATCGATCGCACGGGTTTGATTTTAGATATTTTTGCTCAGCGTGCCCGTACCCACGAGGGGAAACTGCAGGTTGAGCTGGCGCAGCTGCGCCATCTGGCAACGCGTCTGGTGCGTGGCTGGACACACCTTGAAAGACAAAAAGGCGGGATTGGTTTGCGCGGCCCGGGTGAAACCCAGCTCGAAACCGACCGTCGTTTGCTGCGTGGCCGAATTACCCAGATCCTCTCGCGTCTGGAACGCGTAGAGAAACAGCGTGAACAGGGGCGTCGGGCGCGTACTAAAGCCGACATCCCGACGGTGTCGCTGGTGGGCTATACCAACGCCGGTAAATCCACCCTGTTTAACCAGATAACCGAGGCCCAGGTTTATGCCGCAGACCAGCTGTTTGCGACCCTGGACCCTACGCTGCGTCGAATTGACGTTGCTGACGTCGGTGAAACGGTGCTGGCGGATACCGTAGGGTTTATTCGCCATCTGCCGCATGACCTGGTGGCGGCGTTTAAGGCCACCCTGCAGGAGACGCGTCAGGCGACGCTGCTGCTGCACGTGATAGATGCGGCAGACGTGCGCGTGCAGGAGAACATCGACGCGGTGAACGTGGTGCTCGAAGAGATTGACGCCCACGAGATCCCAACGCTGTTGGTCATGAACAAGATCGATATGCTGGACGATTTCGAACCGCGTATTGACCGAGATGAAGAAAACAAACCGATTCGGGTCTGGCTTTCTGCCCAGACCGGTATTGGTGTGCCACTGCTTTTCCAGGCTTTGACAGAACGTCTTTCCGGTGAGGTAGCTCAGCACACGCTGCGACTGCCGCCACAGGAAGGCAGGCTGCGCAGCCGGTTTTATCAGCTTCAGGCGATAGAAAAAGAGTGGATGGAGGATGACGGCAGCGTGGGGATGCAGGTGCGTATGCCGATCGTTGACTGGCGTCGCCTCTGTAAACAAGAACCTGCGCTGGTCGACTATATCGTCTGATCAGAAAGGGGATGCCTGAATAATTCGCCCTTGCATAACAAATATGGAGCATATACATGGCGTGGAATCAGCCCGGTAATAACGGACAAGACCGCGACCCGTGGGGAAGCAGCAAACCTGGCGGCAACTCTGAGGGAAATGGCAACAAAGGTGGTCGCGAGCAGGGGCCGCCGGATCTGGATGATATCTTCCGCAAGCTGAGCAAGAAGCTTGGTGGCCTTGGCGGAGGAAAAGGTTCTGGCTCGGGTGGCAATTCCACTCAGACTCCGCGCCCGCCAATGGGAGGCCGTGTTGTAGGTATCGTGGCCGCTGCGGTGGTCATCATCTGGGCAGCCAGCGGGTTCTACACCATCAAAGAAGCGGAACGCGGCGTGGTCACCCGTTTCGGCAAGTTCAGCCATCTGGTTGAGCCGGGCCTGAACTGGAAACCGACCTTCATTGACGACGTGACCGCGGTAAACGTGGAGTCCGTCCGTGAACTGGCGGCTTCTGGCGTAATGCTGACCTCTGATGAAAACGTGGTGCGCGTCGAGATGAACGTGCAGTACCGCGTGACCGATCCTGAGCGTTATCTGTTTAGCGTGACCAGCGCCGATGACAGCCTGCGCCAGGCGACCGACAGCGCCCTGCGCGGCGTAATCGGTAAATACACCATGGACCGCATCCTGACCGAAGGGCGTACCGTTATTCGTAGCGATACCCAGCGCGAGCTGGAAGAGACTATTCGTCCGTACAACATGGGTATTACCCTGCTGGACGTCAACTTCCAGGCTGCGCGTCCGCCTGAAGAGGTGAAAGCCGCCTTTGACGATGCGATTGCCGCACGTGAAAACGAACAGCAGTACATCCGTGAAGCGGAAGCGTACACCAACGAAGTTCAGCCACGCGCTAACGGCCAGGCGCAGCGTATTCTGGAAGAAGCACGCGCGTATAAGACGCAGACCATCCTGGAAGCGCAGGGTGAAGTGGCTCGCTTCGCGAAGATCCTGCCGGAATATAAAGCGGCACCGGAAATTACCCGTGAGCGTCTTTACATCGAGACCATGGAAAAAGTGCTGAGCCACACCCGCAAAGTGTTGGTTAACGACAACAAAGGTGGAAACCTGATGGTTCTGCCGCTGGATCAGATGCTGAAAGGCAGTTCTGCGCCAGCCGCGAAAGGCGACACCAGCGGCGCGAACAACCTGCTGCGTCTGCCGCCTGCCTCAACGGGCAGCGCCAGCACGAACACAACGCCTTCTTCGAACGATGGTGACATTATGGACCAACGCCGTGCTAACGCGCAGCGTAACGACTACCAGCGTCAGGGGGAATAAGGATGCGTAAGTCAGTTATTGCGATCATCGTCATCGTACTGGTCGCGCTTTATACCTCGATCTTTGTGGTGAAAGAGGGCGAGCGTGGGATTAAGTTCCAGTTCAGCAGCGTCGTGCGTGACGGCGACAAACGCCCGGTGATTTACGAACCGGGCCTGCACTTCAAGGTGCCGTTCATTCAGTCGGTGAAAACGCTTGATGCGCGTATCCAGACCATGGATAACCAGGCCGACCGTTTCGTGACCAAAGAGAAAAAAGACCTGATCGTTGATTCCTATATCAAATGGCGCATCAGCGATTTCAGCCGTTACTTCCTGGCGACGGGCGGCGGTGACGTTTCTCAGGCAGAAGTGCTGCTGAAACGTAAGTTCTCTGACCGTCTGCGTTCTGAGATTGGTCGTCTGGACGTGAAGGACATCGTGACCGACTCCCGTGGTCGTCTGACCCTGGAAGTGCGCGATGCGCTGAACTCCGGTACCGCGGGCACTGAAGACGAAGTTTCAACGCCGGCAGCAGATGATGCGATTGCCAAAGCGGCTGAACGCGTTCAGGCGGAGACCAACGGTAAAGTGCCGGTGATCAACCCGAACAGTATGGCTGCGCTGGGTATCGAAGTGGTTGACGTGCGTATCAAGCAGATCAACCTGCCAGTAGAGGTATCCGAGGCGATTTACAACCGTATGCGCGCCGAGCGTGAAGCGGTAGCCCGTCGTCACCGTTCACAGGGCCAGGAAGAGGCTGAGAAGCTGCGCGCCGCAGCGGACTATGAAGTCACCAAGACGCTGGCGGAATCTGAGCGTCAGGGCCGTATCCTGCGCGGTGAAGGCGATGCCGAAGCGGCGAAGCTCTTTGCGGACGCCTTCAGCCAGGATCCTGACTTCTACGCCTTTATCCGTAGCCTGCGCGCCTACGAGAATAGCTTCCAGAGCAACCAGGATGTGATGGTGCTCAGCCCGGACAGCGATTTCTTCCGTTATATGAAGACGCCGACTAACGCTACGCGATAAACTCAGGCTCGTTTGAGTATTCAAACCACCGCTCTCAACGGAGCGGTGGTTTTCTTTTATAAGGAATAAAAATGAATTCAACGATCTGGCTCGCACTGGCCCTCGTCCTGGTGCTGGAAGGTCTCGGACCAATGCTCTATCCGCGCGCATGGCGTCGAATGATCGCCACGATGAGCCAATTGCCGGATAATATTTTGCGACGTTTTGGCGGCGGTCTTGTGGTTGCGGGCATCGTGATCTACTACATGTTGAGGAAAACGATTGGCTGATCAAAAAGTAGGCGCAATCGGCGTATTTTGAGGTCAAAAAGTGCTGTATATCTGAAAAAGCGATGGTAGAATCCATTTTTAAGCAAACGGTGATTTTGAAAAAAATGGGTAACAACGTCGTCGTACTGGGCACCCAATGGGGTGACGAAGGTAAAGGGAAGATTGTTGATCTTCTGACTGAACGGGCTAAATATGTTGTACGCTACCAGGGCGGTCACAACGCAGGCCATACTCTCGTAATCAACGGTGAAAAAACCGTCCTCCATCTTATTCCATCAGGCATTCTTCGTGATAACGTCACCAGCATCATCGGTAACGGCGTTGTGCTGTCTCCTGCTGCGCTGATGAAAGAGATGAAAGGTCTGGAAGACCGTGGTATCCCTGTTCGTGAGCGTCTGCTGCTCTCCGAAGCCTGCCCGCTGATCCTGGATTATCACGTGGCGCTGGACGTGGCGCGTGAAAAAGCGCGCGGTGCGAAAGCCATCGGCACCACCGGTCGTGGTATCGGCCCGGCTTACGAAGATAAAGTTGCGCGTCGCGGTCTGCGCGTGGGCGACCTCTTCGATAAAGCCACCTTCGCTGAAAAACTGAAAGAAGTGATGGAATATCACAACTTCCAGCTGGTGAACTTCTACAAAGCTGACGCTGTTGACTACCAGAAAGTGCTGGATGACGTCATGGCGATTGCAGACATTCTGACCGGTATGGTTGTTGATGTGTCCGATCTGCTGGACCAGGCGCGCAAGCGTGGCGATTTCGTCATGTTTGAAGGTGCGCAGGGTACGCTGCTGGACATCGACCACGGTACCTATCCGTACGTAACCTCCTCGAACACCACCGCTGGTGGCGTGGCGACCGGCTCTGGCCTGGGTCCGCGCTATGTGGATTATGTTCTGGGCATCATCAAAGCGTACTCCACTCGCGTGGGTGCGGGTCCATTCCCGACCGAGCTGTTTGATGAAACCGGCGAGTTCCTGTGCAAGCAGGGTAACGAGTTTGGCGCGACCACCGGTCGTCGTCGTCGTACCGGCTGGCTGGATGCGGTTGCCGTGCGTCGTGCTGTGCAGATCAACTCCCTGTCTGGCTTCTGCCTGACCAAGCTGGACGTACTGGACGGCCTGAAAGAAGTAAAAATCTGCGTCGGCTACCGTATGCCAGATGGCCGCGAAGTGACCACCACGCCGCTGGCTGCTGACGATTGGGAAGGCATTGAGCCAATCTACGAAACCATGCCGGGCTGGTCTGAGACCACTTTCGGTGTGAAAGAGCGTAGCGGCCTGCCTCAGGCGGCGCTGGATTACATCAAGCGTATTGAAGAACTGACCGAAGTGCCGATCGATATTATTTCTACCGGCCCGGATCGTACCGAAACGATGATCCTGCGCGACCCGTTCGACGCATAATGATGGTTTCGCCCGGCGGCGCTGCGCTTGCCGGGCCTACAAAACCCATCGTAGGCCGGATAAGCAACGCGCATCCGGCTTTTTTATCCTCCGTTCTCCTTTCAGTTCAAATAAATTAGCCGCTATCTATCTGGCTGGTTTATCATCATTATTGAATATCTCTGCGGTTTGTCCGCGATTTCCCTTTTTCCTGAGGTTGATGTGCAGTTAACAAGTTTCACCGATTACGGCTTACGTGCGCTGATTTACATGGCGTCGTTACCCGATGGGAAGATGACCAGCATCTCTGAAGTCACAGAGGTCTACGGCGTATCCCGTAATCATATGGTCAAAATAATCAATCAACTTAGTCGTGCCGGATACGTTGCTGCCGTCCGTGGGAAGAATGGTGGGATCCGTCTCGGTAAACCGGCGCAGAGTATTCGTGTTGGCGATGTGGTACGTGAACTGGAGCCGCTGTCTCTGGTCAACTGCAGCAGCGAGTTCTGCCACATTACGCCCGCTTGCCGCCTGAAAAAGGCGCTTTCAAAGGCCGTGCAAAGTTTTCTCATGGAGCTGGATAACTACACGCTGGCCGATTTGGTTGAAGAGAATCAACCGCTTTATAAATTATTGCTGGTGGAATGAAGAAAACGTCCACCGGAGCTGACAACGGAGGAACCGACATGTCACACGATCCTTTCCAGGAACGCGAAGCCGAAAAATACGCGAATCCTATTCCCAGCCGCGAGTTCATCATTGAACACTTAACAAAACGCGAAAAACCCGCCAATCGTGAAGAACTTGCCGTTGAATTAAACATTGAAGGCGAAGAGCAAATTGAAGCCCTTCGCCGCCGCCTGCGCGCGATGGAGCGTGACGGGCAGCTGGTCTTTACCCGCCGCCAGTGCTACGCGCTGCCAGAACGCCTCGATCTGCTGAAAGGGACCGTCATTGGTCACCGCGATGGCTTCGGCTTCCTGCGCGTGGAAGGCCGTAAAGACGATCTCTACCTCTCATCTGAACAGATGAAAATGTGCATCCACGGCGACCAGATCCTGGCGCAGCCGCTGGGCGCTGACCGTAAAGGCCGCCGCGAAGCGCGCGTGGTCCGCGTGCTGGTGCCTAAAACCAGCCAGATTGTGGGCCGCTACTTTACCGACGCGGGCGTGGGCTTCGTGGTGCCGGACGACAGCCGTCTGAGCTTCGATATCCTGATCCCGCCTGAAGAGGTGATGGGCGCGCGCATGGGCTTTGTGGTGGTGGTTGAGCTCACCCAGCGCCCAACCCGTCGTACCAAAGCGGTCGGTAAAATTGTGGAAGTCTTAGGCGATAACATGGGCACCGGCATGGCCGTGGATATGGCGCTGCGCACCCATGAGATTCCGTACATCTGGCCGAAAGCGGTAGAAGAGCAGATCGAAAGCCTGCGCGAAGAAGTCCCGGAAGAGTCTAAAGCGGGCCGCGTGGATCTGCGCTCCCTGCCGCTGGTCACGATCGACGGTGAAGACGCCCGCGACTTCGATGACGCCGTTTACTGCGAGAAAAAACGCGGTGGCGGCTGGCGTCTGTGGGTGGCGATTGCAGACGTCAGCTACTACGTTCGTCCGCACACCCCGCTGGATAACGAAGCCCGCAGCCGCGGTACGTCGGTCTATTTCCCGTCGCAGGTTGTACCGATGCTGCCGGAAGTGCTGTCTAACGGCCTGTGCTCCCTGAACCCGCAGGTTGACCGCCTCTGTATGGTTTGCGAGATGACCATCTCCAACAAAGGGCGCTTAACCGGCTACAGGTTCTACGAAGCGGTGATGAGCTCGCACGCGCGTCTGACCTACACCAAGGTCTGGCATATGCTGCAGGGCGACCAGGATCTGCGCGAACAGTACGCGCCGCTGGTCAAACACATCGAAGAGCTGCATAACCTTTATAAAACGCTGGAGCAGGCGCGCGAAGAGCGCGGCGGGATCTCGTTCGAGAGCGAAGAAGCGAAGTTCATCTTCAACGCCGAGCGCCGCATCGAGCGTATCGAGCAGACCCAGCGTAACGATGCGCACAAGCTGATTGAAGAGTGTATGATTCTGGCGAATATCTCGGCGGCACGCTTCGTTGAGAAAGCCAAAGAGCCTGCGCTGTTCCGTATTCACGATAAGCCGACCACGGAAGCCATCACGTCGTTCCGCTCCGTGCTGGCCGAGCTGGGCCTTGAGCTGCCTGGCGGCAACAAGCCGGAGCCGCGTGATTACGCCGAACTGCTGGAATCCATAAGCGACCGTCCTGACGCAGAAATGCTGCAGACGATGCTGCTGCGCTCCATGAAGCAGGCAATTTACGATCCGGAAAACCGGGGGCACTTCGGCCTCGCGCTGCAGTCTTACGCCCACTTTACGTCGCCGATCCGTCGTTATCCTGACCTCTCTCTGCACCGTGCGATCAAGTATCTGCTGGCGCAGGAGCAGGGCCATAAAGGGAACACGACCGAAACCGGTGGCTACCACTATTCAATGGACGAGATGCTGCAGCTGGGTCAGCACTGCTCCATGACCGAACGCCGTGCCGATGAAGCCACGCGCGACGTGGCGGACTGGCTGAAGTGTGACTTTATGCTGGATCAGGTGGGTAACGTCTTCAAAGGCGTGATTGCCAGCGTGACCGGCTTTGGCTTCTTCGTGCGTCTGGACGAGCTGTTTATCGACGGTCTGGTGCACGTCTCCAGCCTCGATAACGACTACTACCGCTTCGATCAGGTCGGCCAGCGTCTGATTGGCGAGTCTGGCGGCCAGACCTATCGTCTGGGCGACCGTGTGGAAGTTAAGGTTGAGGCCGTGAATATGGACGACCGTAAAATCGACTTCAGCCTGATCTCCAGCGAGCGCGCGCCGCGTAACGTCGGTAAAACCGAGCGTGAACGGGCGAAAAAAACCGGTAACGGTAAGCCGGGCGGCGGTAAGCGTCGTCAGGCGGGTAAGAAGGTCAACTTCGAGCCGGACAGCGCGTTCCGCGGCGAGAAGAAGCAGAAGCCGAAGGCGGCGAAGAAAGAAGCCCGTTCCGCGAAGAAACCTTCTGCGAAGACACAGAAAATAGCGGCCGCCACCAAAGCGAAGCGCGCGGCGAAGAAAAAGCAGGCGGAGTAATTTTCCCCTCACCCTGACCCTCTCCCCAGTGGGGAGAGGGGTAATATTTATTACGAGAACCATCAATGAGTGAAATGATTTACGGCATCCACGCGGTGCAGGCCCTTCTCGAGCGCGCACCGGAGCGTTTTCAGGAAGTCTTTATTCTGAAAGGGCGTGAAGATAAGCGTCTGATGCCGCTAATCCACGCGCTTGAAGCGCAGGGCGTGGTGATCCAGCTGGCAAACCGCCAGTTCCTGGATGAGAAAAGCGACGGTGCGGTGCACCAGGGCATTATTGCCCGCGTGAAGCCGGGTCGTCAGTATCAGGAAAACGATCTGCCGGATCTGATCGCTGAACTGGAGAATCCGTTCTTCCTGATCCTCGATGGCGTTACCGATCCGCACAACCTCGGCGCGTGCCTGCGCAGCGCCGATGCGGCGGGCGTGCATGCGGTGATCGTGCCGAAAGATCGCTCTGCGCAGCTGAACGCCACGGCGAAGAAAGTGGCCTGCGGCGCGGCGGAAAACGTTCCGCTGATCCGCGTGACCAACCTGGCGCGCACCATGCGTCTGCTGCAGGAAGAGAACATCTGGATCGTCGGCACTGCCGGTGAAGCGGATCATACCCTGTACCAGAGCAAAATGACCGGCCGTCTGGCGCTGGTGATGGGTGCGGAAGGCGAAGGCATGCGCCGTCTGACGCGCGAGCACTGCGACGAGCTGATTAGCATCCCGATGGCGGGCAGCGTGTCGTCCCTGAACGTGTCCGTTGCAACAGGCATCTGCCTGTTTGAAGCGGTGCGTCAGCGTAGCTGATTTTCGCCCGGTGGCGCTTCGCTTACCGGGCCTACGGTTTTGTAGGCCGGGTAAGGCGGAGCCGCCACCCGGCAAAACAACCTCACTCCTCCAGCGACCGCAAATGGTCATCCTTCCTCAGCGTCATCAGCGCGAAAATACTCACGACCGCCGTCGCCATCACGTAATACGCCGGAATATCCAGATTGCCCGTCTCTTTAATCAGTCCGGTAATGATCAGCCCCGCACAGCCCGAAAAAATCGCGTTCGATAACGAATAGGCCAGCCCCAGCCCGGTATAGCGCACGCGCGTCGGGAACATTTCGGATAGCATCGCCGGGCCCGGCCCCGCCAGCATGCCCACCAGACCACCCGCAATGAGCACCACAATCGCTTTGACCGCCAGCGTGCTTGATTCCGCCTGCAAAATTTTGAGCAGAGGCAGAGCGAGGATCAGCAGCAGCGCGGTGGCGATAATCATCACCGTGCGGCGCCCGATCCGGTCGCTCAGGATCCCCGAAGGAATGATGGTCAGTGCAAAACCAATATTCGAAATCACCGCAATCAGCAGGGCCTGATTAAACCCGGTGTGCAGCGCCGACTGCAGATAGGTTGGCATAATCACCAGATAGGTATACCCCGCCGCAGACCATACCATCACGCGCCCAATCCCCATCACGATGGCCCGAAGCGTGGCGGCCGTATCCGCCTGTGCGACAGCCGGTTTATCCTGCTGCTGCACAAAGCTGGGGGTCTCCTCCATGCTGACACGAAGCCACAGCGCAACAACGCCCATCGGCAGCGCCAGGAAGAAAGGAATGCGCCAGCCCCAGTCGTGCAGGGCCTCAGGCGTGAGGAGGGCGGAGAGCAGCGCCACGATGCCGGCCCCCGCTAACAGCCCCAGCGCCACGGTGAAGGACTGCCACGCGCCATAAAGCCCGCGCTTGCCGCGCGGAGCGAACTCCGTCATCAGCGAGACCGCGCCGCCGTATTCGCCGCCCGCGAACAGCCCCTGCAGGATGCGCAGCAGCGTGATAATGAGCGGCGCGGCAATCCCGATGCTGGCGTAGACCGGCACCATGCCGATGGCGGCCGTCGCGAGCGTCATCAGCACCAGCACGATGATGAGCGTCGGCTTACGGCCTATCCGGTCGCCGATGCGGCCAAACACCACCGCACCCAGCGGGCGGAAGAAAAAGGCGATGGCGAAGGAGGCGTAGGTGAGGATCAGGCTGGTGAGCCCGGCTTCTCCTTCAAGCTGGAAGAAGTTCTTCGCAATCACGGTCGCCAGAAAACCGTAGACCGCAAACTCATACCACTCGATAAAGTTACCAATGGAGCCTGCAATTAATGCTCGCTTGTGCGCATCCGGTTGCATAACGATCCTCACTGAAAGGGGTAAGAATAAATTATTCAACAAAAGCGAAGTCATGAAATAGTTTATTCTTATGTTCTGTGAGCTATTTCACGAATGATATCAGCGGGATCGTGAACGTGTGACTCCCCTCCCATGCAGCGTGCGCGCGGTCTGTCCATACTTATCGTCATTGCCACTGAAGGAGGGAGACAGCATGCACTGGCAGACCCATACCGTTTTCAATCAACCCGCGCCGCTTTCCAACAGCAACCTTTTCCTCTCGGACTGCGCCCTGCATGACGCGGTTTCCCGCGAGGGGGCCGAGTGGGATGTTGAGCTGCTCGCCAGCATCGGGCAGCAGTTAGGTACCGCGGAATCGCTGGAGCTGGGCAGGCTGGCGAACGTCAATCCGCCGGAGCTGCTACGCTATGACGCCACCGGGGAGCGACTGGATGACGTCCGCTTTCACCCGGCATGGCACCTGCTGATGCAGGGGCTGTGTGCCAACCGCGTACATAACCTGGCGTGGGAAGAGGAGGCGCGTAAAGGGTCGTTTGTCGCGCGGGCCGCACGCTTTGTGCTTCATGCTCAGGTAGAGGCGGGCACGCTTTGCCCAATCACGATGACGTTTGCCGCAACGCCGCTGCTGCAGCAGGCGCTTCCCACGCTCTTTCACGACTGGCTGACGCCGCTGCTCAGCGACCGCTACGATCCTCATCTGGCCCCTGGTGCGCAAAAGCGCGGCCTGCTGATCGGCATGGGGATGACGGAAAAGCAGGGCGGCTCGGACGTGCTGAGCAACACCACCAGAGCGGAAAAATGCAGCGACGGCAGCTACCGGCTGGTGGGGCATAAATGGTTTTTCTCCGTCCCGCAAAGCGATGCGCACCTGGTGCTGGCCCAGGCGAAGGGCGGGCTGTCATGCTTTTTTGTGCCGCGCTTTTTGCCTGACGGGCAGCGCAACGCCGTCCGGCTGGAGCGTCTGAAGGACAAGCTCGGGAACCGCTCCAACGCCAGCAGCGAGGTGGAGTTTCTTGATGCCGCCGGCTGGCTGCTGGGAGAAGAAGGCGAAGGGGTAAGGCAGATCCTCAAAATGGGCGGGCTGACGCGCTTTGACTGCGCGCTGGGCAGCCACGGGCTGATGCGGCGGGCGCTCTCGGTAGCGCTATACCATGCGCACCAGCGCCAGACCTTCGGTAAAAATCTCATCGATCAGCCGCTCATGCGCGAAGTGCTAAGCCGGATGGCGCTGGTGCTGGAAGGGCAAACGGCGCTGCTGTTCCGCCTGGCCCGGGCGTGGGATAAGCGTGCGGATCCGCATGAGGCCGCCTGGGCGCGGCTGTTTACCCCGGCCGCGAAATTTAGCGTGTGCAAAGCGGGCATTCCGTTTGTGGCAGAAGCGATGGAGGTGCTCGGCGGGGCAGGGTACTGCGAGGAGAGTGAGCTTCCTCGCCTGTATCGCGAGATGCCGGTGAACAGTATCTGGGAAGGATCCGGCAACATCATGTGCCTGGACGTGCTGCGCGTGCTGGCGAAGCAGCCCGGCATTCACGATCTGCTTGCCGACGAGTTTGCGCAGGTGAAAGGGCAGGACAGACATTTCGACCACAGCTGGCGACAGCTTCAGCAAAAACTGCGTAAGCCGCAGGAGGCGCAGGGGCGGGAGATCGCGCAGCAGCTTTTCTTGCTCGGTACCGGAAGCCAGATGCTGCGGCACGCATCGCCTCCGGTGGCGCAGGCGTGGTGCCGCATGATGCTGGACACCCGTGGCGGGACGCTGATGAGCGCGCAGGTGCAAAACGACCTGCTGCTGCGCGCCACGGGCAGAGTCGGCTAGCCTTTTAGCTGGAACAGGCTCACCAGCTGGGTCAGGTGTGAGCCCTTCTCGCGCAGCGTTTGAGCGGTTTGTTCGCTGCGCGAGACGCGATCGGCATTGATATGCGACGCTTCGCCAATATGGGTCATGGCGAGATTCACCTGGCCGATCCCGGCCGACTGCTCGCGTGAGGCATGGTTAATCTCGGTGACCAGCTGGCTGATGTTATCAATATGAATGATGATCTCATCCATCGCCAGGCGCGTCTTTTCAGACAGCGCATGACCTTCACCCACTTTTCTGAGCGTATCGCCAATCAGCTGTTCAATCTCCTTCACCGCATTCGCGCTGCGTCCTGCCAGGGCGCGAACTTCCTGCGCCACGACCGCAAACCCTTTGCCGTGCTCGCCCGCGCGGGCCGCTTCCACCGCCGCATTTAGCGCCAGAATATTGGTCTGGAACGCGATGGACTCGATCACGCGCGTGATGTCTTCGATGCGTTTTGACGCTTCGCGAATGTCGTCCATGGTCGACACCGCGTGGGTGACCGTCTCACCGCCCTGATGAACCGCGAGCGAGGTTTCCTCCACCAGCTGCTGGGTTTGCTCCATATTGGCGGCATTTTGCTGCACGGTGGCGGCCAGCTGCTCCATGCTGGCGGAGGTCTCTTCCACGCTGCTGGCCTGCTTGTTGATCTGCTCTGAAATCTCGCCTGTGTCGGCGGCCAGCGCGTTGGTGCCCAAATGGATCTCGCCCGCGGCCTCGCGGACCTGAAGGACAATTTGCTGCAGCCCGCCGCCGATGCCGTTAATGGCATCGATCAGCTGGCCGACTTCGTCCTGGCGCGTTACCGGCAGGCTGGAACGAAGATCCCCTGCGGCATATTGCCGGGCAAGGTGGATCACGCTGCGCAGCGGTCGGGTCAGTACGCGGCGAATAATGACCACGAACAGGCCAGCAAACAGGATGGATAAGACCACGCCGGCCAGCAGGAAACGATCGCGCATGGCGGTAACGCTTGAGAGCAGCACCGATTTATCCACTTCGCCGACGATAGTCCAGTTCCAGCCTGGCAGCGGCATATAGGCCATTTTCAGCGTGCGCCCGTCGTCGCTTATGCGTTCCAGCGTGCCGGGTTTGTCGCCCAGTAGCTGCTGCTGCGTCGCGCTGTCCCACTTCGGCAACTTGCCCTCTTCGCTCGCATGGAACAGGTATTGCCCGCGCGTTTTGCCGCTGCTGCGATCCAGCACGAAGAAGTGACCGCTTTCGCCCAGGCGGCGGTTGAGGATTTTCTCGCGCATGACGTTCCAGGAGTGGGTGATGTCCACCCCGACAAAGACGATCGCAATGACCTGTCTTTCGGCGTTTTTCACGGGCTGGTACTGGGTGATGTAGCGCTTGCCAAACAGCAGCGCCAGGCCGCGGTAGACTTCACCTTTGCTGACGGCCGCAAAGGCCGGGCTTGCGGCATCCAGGACGGTTCCCATGGCGCGGTCGCCGTTCTCTTTGCGCAGGGAGGTGGCGACGCGGACAAAGTCGTTACCGCTGCGAACAAACAGCGTGGAGATGGCTCCCGTACGATTCAGGAAGTCATCAGAAAAAGTCGTGTTTTCATGCAGTTCAGTGTCGCCCCCTTTCAGCAGCGGAACGGTGAGCCCGTTTATGGTCCGGGTCTGCTGAGTATCGACGCTAAACGGCTGGGGCAGAAATGTCGTAAACAGCCGGGTATAGCTTTCGACTTCCTCGCTCAGGCTGGTATTAAACATCTGCACCATATCAACCATGCCGGTGGACTGATTATGCAGGTCTTCGACCGCGAGGGCTTCAAGCTGCTGGCTGGCTTTTTGACCGAGCAGAAAGGTGAAAAGCAGAAACAGCGTGGCGACACTGACGCCCGTCAGCAGAGACAGCTTCGCCCCCAGGCCTGCACGGCGGAAAACGTTGATCATAAATTGCTCATCATTGAAAAGGTATGGTTCTTCAACGGCAGAGCAGGGATTACGTTTACCGTTTTAATGTAACAAAATGTTATTTAATTGTTTTGAATTGGTTTTATATAGGATAAAAAATTTGCAAAAGCGAAAAGCCACTAAAAATAAGTGGCTTTATCAGGAGGTGTATTACACGTAGAGAATGGCCTGTACCCGCCAGTGGTCAATGTGGTTATCTTCCTGCATCTGAATGATGCGATACCATGAAGCACCCTGCTCATCAGCCTTTAATGCCACGAGGCGTTCAACGTCTTGCGGGCTCCCCGAGATATTGTTCACGGAGATCTGGCCGATTTCATTCAGGCCAGTCACACAGTCAGCACTGGCGAATTCTGCTGACTGCGCGGTGGTGCTCACCAGGCCTGCTGAGAGCAACAGAGAGGTCAAAGCAAGAGTTCGTTTCATCGTCAGCTCCATTTCACATATCTCCGGTATCCGCCGGGCAATCCTTCGCGAATAAACTCCCTTCCATTGACGCGGGCATGGAGTTTATTGTGGACAGGAAAATGTCTATGGACGCAAAGCAGTGTAAATCTCGTTCAAAGGAAAACCATTATTTCCGGTACAAAATGGCCTGTGAATACCACTGTCCCGTTATAATGGTTTCGTCGATCATAATGATGACGTAATAATCTGCTTTGGCGGCGACGGCCTGTGCTTTTATTGCCTCTTCAGCGTCATCCGGGGAACCGCGAACCAGCGCGGAGACGGTGCCCATTCGTTGTAATCCTTCCGTCTGATTACGACGAATCTCCTGTGGATGATCGGCGACCGGTGGAGCGGGTTGCGGCGTTCCCTGCAGCGCGCTACAGCCACTGAGCAGAAACACCAGCAATAAAGCAGCAAACCTGCGCATAACCATATCTCGTTTCCTGATAGCCATAGTGTAGTTGTCTGTGAATTTAGTTTTGGGGGAATGTTCCCGAAGTGTTATCTGGGACGAATATTTCGAATGAAAATGACGTGAAAGCGTAACCCAGTTCTCAACATTATGAATCATACATTCGTACAGGGTCGACAATGATTGAAATTGAAATACGCCACCTCGGCGACCATGAAATTTTACACGCCATACCCGCAGGTAAACGCGATAAACCGCTGCCGGTTGTGGTTTTTTATCATGGGTTTACCTCATCGAAGCTGGTTTACAGTTATTTTGCGGTCGCGCTGGCGCAGGCGGGTTTTCGCGTGGTGATGCCCGATGCGCCTGACCACGGCGGGCGCTTTATGGGTAATGAGCAGGCGCGCCTTGGGCAGTTCTGGCACATTTTGCACGGCAGCCTGACCGAGTTTGCCGGACTGCGCGACGCGCTTTATGAGGCTGGGCTGGTGGCCGACAATCGTCTGGCGGTTGCCGGGGCATCGATGGGCGGTATGACGGCGCTGGGGATCATGACGCATCACCCTGAAGTGACGTCGGTCGCCTGCCTGATGGGCTCGGGCTACTTTACGTCGCTGGCGCAGACGCTTTTCCCGCCGCAGGATTTAACGGAAATCACCGCGATGCTGGCAGAGTGGGACGTGTCCCGGGCATTGCCGCGCGTGGCCGATCGCCCGCTGCTGCTGTGGCACGGTGACGCGGATGACGTGGTTCCGCCGGGGGGAACCTTTCGTCTGCAGCAGGCGTTAATGAATGAAGGCCTGGACGGTAATCTGACCTGTCTGTGGGAGCCGGGCGTTCGCCACCGCATCACGCCAACGGCGCTGGACGCCACGGTGGCGTTTTTCCGCCAGCATCTTTAAACGCGCAGGACCTTCACGCCCTGATCTTCCAGCTTCTGGAGGATCTCAGGGTTGGCCCCTTTACCGGTGATCACCATGTCGATCTGTTCGGCACGGCTGAATAACATCCCTGCGCGCTCGCCCACTTTGCTGCTGTCGACCAGCACAACGAGCTTGCCCACGACGTTGAGCATGTTTTGCTCCGCCATTGCGGTCAGCATATCGGTTTTATACAGGCCGTCCGCCGTCAGGCCTTTGCCGCTGGTAAACATCCAGTGCCCGGCATAGAGACTGTTTTCGCTATCCTGCGGGCTAAGGGTGATTGACTGGCTTTTGTTGTACTGCCCACCCATGATCACGACGCTCTCGTGCTCCTGATCGATCAGATAGTTGGCCAGCGGTAAATAGTTGGTGATGATCTGTACCGGCTTGCCGCACATTTCACGGCCCAGCAGAAAGGCGGTGGAGCCGCAGTTAATGACCACGCTCTCACCGGGATTAACCAGCTGCGACGCGGCTCTGGCGATCCGCACTTTTTCATCATGATTCTGCGCCTGATGAATATTCATCGGCGTCCAGCGGGGGCGCTGCTGGCTAATCGCTTCCGCGCCGTTGCGGACCTTTTTCAGCTTGCCGCTTTCATCCAGCTTGTTGATGTCTCGCCGCGCGGTGGCGGGGGAGATCCCTAAACGTTCGATCGCTTTCTCGACGGTGATAAACCCGGTTTGCGCCAGGAGTTCGAGGAGAATTTGATGCCGTTGCGCTTCCGTCATGAGCTATTCCGATAAGAATTGATTTAAAAAGATGATATTTGAAATAGCGTGAAATTACTAAAAGAAATATGGCATCGCCAGACATGACGTCTGGCGATGTGGCTGCTCAATCAGAGGAAGGACTTGAACGGCAGGTCTGGCTCAATGGTGAAGCAATCGTCGAAACCACGTGGATAGTGATATTCCAGATTATCTTTGTCCAGTGGCCAGGTGAACTTGCCGCCGACCTGCCAGATGAACGGCTTGAAGCCGTACTTCAGGCGATCTTTTTTCATCTCCCACAGCACGCGGATCTCCTGCGGATCGGCCTGGAAGTTTGACCAGATATCGTGGTGGAACGGAATCACGACCTTGGTGTTCAGCGCTTCGGCCATACGCAGCATATCGGCGCTGGTCATTTTGTCGGTTATACCGCGCGGGTTCTCGCCATACGACCCGAGCGCCACGTCGATCTGGTGTTCGTTACCGTGCTTCGCATAGTAGTTCGAGTAGTGGGAGTCGCCGCTGTGGTACAGGGAACCGCCAGGGGTTTTAAACAGGTAGTTCACCGCACGCTCGTCCATGCCGTCCGGCAGCACGCCTGCAGCCTTCCGATCGGCCGGCAGCGTAATCAGCGCGGTACGGTCAAAGGCATCCAGCGCGTGGATTTCAATGTCTTTGATTTTCACCACATCGCCAGGCTTCATCACGATGCAGCGCTCTTTTGGCACACCCCAGCCAATCCAGAGATCCACGCAGGTCTGAGGTCCGATAAACGGCACGTTGTCCGCACAGTTTTGCATCACCGCTGCCGCCACGTTCACGTCGATGTGATCGTTGTGATCGTGAGTGGAAAGCACGGCGTCGATCTGGCGAATGGCAAACGGATCGAGCACAAACGGCGTGGTACGCAGGTTCGGCTGCAGTTTTTCCACGCCCGCCATGCGTTGCATCTGATGGCCTTTTTTCATCAGCGGGTTGCCGTGGCTCTGCTTGCCGGTGCCGCACCAGAAATCGACGCAAATATTGGCACCGCCCTCAGATTTCAGCCAGATACCGGTACAGCCCAGCCACCACATTGCAAACGTGCCAGGAGCAACCTGTTCCTGCTCGATCTCTTCATTCAGCCAGCTGCCCCACTCCGGGAAGGTGCTCAGAATCCATGATTCACGGGTGATGGTGTTCACTTTACTCATCGTTTTGACTCCTGGGTTTAATCAAAAGTAATCACATGGTGATTTGTTGTGATTAACTCTGGCACCATTTGATACGCTTTGCAATGACAAAAGTGCGTAATTTTAACTGCCTGACATCACAGAACCTTCGTTTTATTCTTGTTAGACTATCCTCTAATAATCATTAATTGCATGAATTATAAAGAGTAATTCATTTTTTATGTGCGGTATTGAAAATCATTACTAACACCATGGAAATAATTTGCGTGATGCGTCACAAATAATCAAATTCAATCTTGTGGTGATTATTTGTGATTACTAGAGTGATGGCACCAACCACACAGGGATTGCCCCTCGTGTTCTCATTTCTGGAGAGAGTTATGGAGATCCTCTACAACGTCTTTACCGTGTTCTTTAATCAGGTAATGACCAACGCCCCGCTGCTGCTGGGTATCGTGACGTGCCTGGGTTACATCCTGTTGCGTAAAAGCGTCAGCGTGATCATCAAAGGTACGATTAAGACCATTATCGGTTTTATGCTGTTGCAGGCAGGCTCAGGTATTCTGACCAGCACGTTTAAGCCGGTTGTCGCCAAAATGGCGGAAGTTTACGGCATAAACGGGGCGATTTCTGACACTTACGCCTCTATGATGGCAACGATTGACCGCATGGGTGACGCCTACAGTTGGGTGGGATACGCGGTTCTGCTCGCCCTGGCGCTGAACATTATCTACGTGCTATTGCGCCGCATTACCGGCATTCGCACCATCATGCTCACCGGGCACATCATGTTCCAGCAGGCGGGGCTGATCGCGGTTTCTCTCTATATCTTCGGCTACTCCATGTGGACCACGGTTATTTGCACCGCGGTGCTGGTCTCGCTCTACTGGGGCATCACCTCCAACATGATGTACAAGCCAACCCAGGAAGTGACCGACGGCTGTGGCTTCTCCATCGGCCACCAGCAGCAGTTTGCTTCCTGGATTGCCTATAAAGTTGCGCCATACCTGGGCAAAAAAGAGGAGAGCGTTGAAGACCTCAAGATGCCCGGCTGGCTGAATATCTTCCATGACAACATCGTCTCAACCGCTATTGTCATGACTATCTTCTTCGGCGCCATTCTGCTCTCCTTCGGCATTGACGTGGTGCAGGCGATGGCAGGCAAAACGCACTGGACGGTGTATATCCTGCAGACCGGCTTCTCCTTTGCGGTAGCTATTTTCATCATCACTCAGGGCGTGCGCATGTTCGTCGCCGAACTCTCTGAAGCCTTCAACGGTATCTCCCAACGCCTGATCCCCGGTGCCGTGCTGGCGATTGACTGTGCCGCTATCTACAGCTTTGCGCCAAACGCCGTCGTCTGGGGCTTTATGTGGGGCACCATCGGTCAGCTGATTGCGGTGGGCATCCTGGTCGGCTGCGGCTCCTCCATCCTGATTATTCCTGGCTTTATCCCGATGTTCTTCTCCAACGCCACCATCGGCGTCTTTGCTAACCACTTCGGCGGCTGGCGCGCAGCGCTCAAGATCTGCCTGGTGATGGGCATGGTGGAAATCTTCGGTTGCGTGTGGGCGGTCAAGCTCACCGGCATGAGCGCCTGGATGGGCATGGCGGACTGGTCAATTCTGGCACCGCCGATGATGCAGGGCTTTGCCTCCGTCGGGCTGGTCTTTATGGCCGTCATCATCCTGATTGCTCTGGCTTATATGTTCTTCGCTGGCCGTTCGCTGCGAGCTGAAGAAGATGCGGAAAAACAAACAGCAGAAGTGTCTGCTCATTAAGGAGTTTCGATTATGACCGTACGTATCCTGGCTGTGTGTGGCAATGGGCAAGGCAGCTCCATGATCATGAAGATGAAAGTGGACCAGTTTTTAACCCAGTCCAACATCGACCACACGGTAAACAGCTGCGCAGTGGGTGAATACAAAAGTGAACTGAACGGCGCCGATATCATCATCGCCTCTACCCATATCGCCGGTGAAATCAGCGTGTCGGGCAATAAATATGTGGTAGGCGTGCGCAACATGCTGTCGCCTGCGGATTTCGGGCCAAAACTGCTGGAAGTGATCAAAGAGCACTTCCCACAAGACGTGAAGTAAGGACGCCACATGAAACTACGCGATTCGCTGGCAGAAAATAACTCCATCCTTTTACAGGCTGAGGCCAGCACCTGGCAGGAAGCGGTGAAGCTGAGCGTGGATCTGCTGGTTAAGGCTGACGTTGTCGAGCCGCGTTACTACCAGGCCATTCTGGATGGCGTGGCGCAGCACGGCCCTTACTTTGTGATTGCCCCGGGGCTGGCTATGCCGCACGGGCGTCCTGAAGAGGGGGTGAAGAAAACCGGCTTTGCGCTGGTGACGCTGAAAACGCCGCTGGTGTTTAACCACGAAGATAACGATCCGGTCGATATTCTGATCACCATGGCCGCCGTGGATGCGAACACCCACCAGGAGGTGGGCATCATGCAGATCGTCAATCTGTTTGATGATGAAGCCAATTTCGACCGTTTACGCGCCTGCCGTACCGAGCAGGACGTGCTGGATTTAATCGATCACGCCACTGCGGCGGCTGTTTAAGAGGGAATTGAAATGTCATTACCAATGTTGCAGGTCGCGCTGGATAACCAAACGTTGTCCCACGCTTACGAAACCACCCGCCTGATCGCGGAAGAAGTCGATATCATCGAAGTGGGCACCATTCTGTGCGTTGGCGAGGGCGTGCGTGCCGTTCGCGACCTGAAGGCGCTCTATCCGCACAAAATCGTGCTGGCAGATGCCAAAATCGCCGACGCGGGCAAAATCCTCTCCCGCATGTGCTTCGAAGCCAACGCCGACTGGGTCACCGTGATCTGCTGTGCGGATATCAACACCGCCAAAGGCGCGCTGGACGTGGCAAAAGAGTTTAACGGCGACGTGCAGATTGAGCTGACCGGTTTCTGGACCTGGGAGCAGGCTCAGGAGTGGCGCGATGCGGGCATTCAGCAGGTGGTGTATCACCGCAGCCGCGACGCGCAGGCCGCAGGCGTGGCGTGGGGCGAGGCGGATATCAGCGCGATCAAGCGTCTGGCCGATATGGGCTTCAAGGTCACCGTGACCGGTGGCCTGGCGCTGGAAGATCTGCCGCTGTTCCAGGGTATTCCCATTCACGTCTTTATCGCCGGTCGCAGCATTCGTGATGCCGCGTCTCCGGTGGAAGCGGCGCGTCAGTTCAAACGTTCAATCGCTCAGCTTTGGGGCTAAGGAGCGGGTATGTTGTCAAAACAGGTCCCGCTTGGCATCTATGAAAAGGCACTCCCTGCGGGGGAGTGCTGGCTGGAGCGGTTACGGCTGGCAAAACAGCTGGGTTTCGATTTTGTCGAAATGTCCGTGGATGAGACGGACGAGCGTCTCTCTCGCCTCGACTGGAGCCGCGAGCAGCGCCTGGCGCTGGTGAGCGCCATTGCCGAAACGGGCGTGCGCGTGCCGTCCATGTGCCTGAGCGCCCACCGCCGTTTTCCGCTCGGCAGCGAAGACGATGCCGTGCGTGCGCAGGGGCTGGAGATCATGCGTAAAGCCATCTGCTTTGCGCAGGATGTCGGTATTCGCGTGATTCAACTGGCGGGGTATGACGTTTACTATCAGGACGCCAACGATGAAACGCGCCGTCGTTTCCGTGACGGTCTGAAAGAGAGCGTCGAGATGGCAAGCCGCGCGCAGGTCACGCTGGCGATGGAGATCATGGACTACCCGTTGATGAACTCCATCAGCAAGGCGCTGGGCTACGCGCACTATCTGAACAACCCGTGGTTCCAGCTTTATCCCGATATCGGCAACCTGTCGGCATGGGATAACGACGTGCAGATGGAGCTGCAGGCGGGCGTCGGGCATATCGTGGCGGTGCACGTCAAAGATACCCGTCCTGGCGTGTTTAAAAACGTACCGTTCGGCACCGGGGTGGTGGATTTCGAACGGTGCTTCGAGACGCTCAGGCAGACTGGCTATTGCGGGCCGTACCTGATTGAGATGTGGAGCGAAACGTCGGACGACCCGGCTGCGGAAGTGGCCAGGGCGCGGGACTGGGTGCGCGAGCGTATGGCGCGGGCAGGTTTGCTGGAGGCTGAACATGCTTAAGCTTAAACAGCAGGTCTTTGAAGCCAACATGGATCTGCCGCGCTATGGGCTGGTGACTTTCACCTGGGGTAACGTCAGCGCGATTGACCGTGAACGCGGCGTCATCGTCATCAAGCCCAGCGGGGTGGCGTATGAGACCATGAAGGTCGACGATATGGTTGTCGTGGACCTCGAAGGAAACGTTGTAGAGGGGCAGTGGCGTCCTTCTTCGGATACCGCCACCCATCTGGCGCTTTACCGACGCTATCCGTCCCTTGGCGGCGTGGTGCATACCCACTCAACCCATGCCACCGCCTGGGCGCAGGCGGGCCTGTCCATCCCCGCGCTGGGCACGACCCACGCGGACTACTTCTTTGGCGATATCCCCTGCACGCGCGCATTAACGCAGGAGGAAGTAGAAGGCGAGTACGAGCTCAACACCGGAAAGGTGATTATCGAGACGCTGGGAGAATGTGAACCGCTGCATACGCCGGGTATTGTGGTGTATCAGCACGGTCCGTTCTCCTGGGGAAAAGATGCTCACGACGCCGTCCATAATGCGGTCGTCATGGAGGAAGTGGCCCGCATGGCGTGGATTGCCCGCGGCATCAACCCACAGCTTCAGGGTATTGATAACTGCCTGATGAACAAGCATTTCATGCGCAAGCACGGCCCGAATGCCTACTACGGGCAGAAGTGAATAAGTGCTCTGGAATACCGAAAACAGTTGTAACCGGTGGTATTCCGGAGCCATTCACAAAAAAAAGCCCCCGGGCAGGGGGCAACGTCAACTATGGCTATGTTCTCGTTGTTGGCTTTCCTGGTGCTAGCGTTATCGGTAAATATCTGCACTGGCGTGCATATTGCCGTTGCTGCCGGGCTCACGGATTAACATCGCGTGATAATAGGTTGCGCCCTGTGCATCGGTTTCTTTGTTTAGTGCCTGATCTGCTTCACTTTCCGTGGCGAAATTATGATTGATGTAAATGACGCCCAAGCTTTGCACATCATCCATGTTTCTGGCCTGTCGGCCGTCTATCTTGATGGCTGCCATCGCGTTTGCACTGAGCAAAAGCGCCGCCATTATGGCTAATGCGATTTTTTTCATGATATGCGCTCCACGACTGCGTGCGGTGTGAGGGGGATGCTCCTCCTTTTATTCAGGTGATCTCTGATTAAAGTGTAATCACTCATCCGGTGGGGATGCGTGACCATTTCTGATGCAGTTGTTCAAAAAAACAACGCTTCCAGATGTGACCAATTTTAAATCACCCACTTAGACCCGCTTCGCGGTTTGTGCGAATTATTTGTGCAATCAGCTTGAGTTTCCAGGGGCGCGCAAGTATTATGACGCGTCAATTTTTCAGCCGACCTTTAACACGTTCCTTGCCTCCCCGGGCCTCGGCTGACCCAGACAGGAGGCTGAATAATCCGTAAGGAGCAATTCGATGCGTCATTACGAAATCGTTTTTATGGTCCATCCTGACCAGAGCGAACAGGTTCCGGGTATGATCGAGCGTTACTCTGCTGCCATCACTGGTGCAGAAGGTACGATCCACCGTCTGGAAGACTGGGGCCGCCGTCAGCTGGCTTACCCGATCAACAAACTGCACAAAGCACACTACGTTCTGATGAACGTTGAAGCGCCGCAGGAAGTGATCGATGAGCTGGAAACTACCTTCCGCTTCAACGATGCCGTTATCCGCAGCATGGTTATGCGTACCAAAAACGCAGTTACCGAAGCATCTCCGATGGTTAAAGCGAAAGACGAGCGCCGTGAGCGTCGCGATGATTTCGCAAACGAAACCGCAGATGATTCTGATGCTGGGGATTCTGAAGAGTAATTTCTGATGACCAACCGTCTGGCGTTGTCCGGCATCGTATGCAGGGCTCCCCTTCGAAAGGTCAGTCCATCAGGAATTCCGCATTGCCAGTTCGTGCTTGAGCATCGTTCTGTGCAAGAGGAAGCCGGGTTTCACCGGCAGGCGTGGTGCCAAATGCCCGTTATTATTAGCGGTCACGAAAACCAGGCCATTACTCACAGTTTAACGGTCGGTAGCGCAGTAATCGTTCAGGGGTTCATCTCTTGCCACAAGGCAAAGAACGGCCTGAGCAAAATGGTTCTGCATGCCGAGCAGATTGATTTGATAGATTCTGGAGACTAGCCATATGGCACGTTATTTCCGTCGTCGCAAGTTCTGCCGTTTCACCGCGGAAGGCGTTCAAGAGATCGACTATAAAGATATCGCAACGCTGAAAAACTACATCACCGAAAGCGGTAAGATTGTCCCAAGCCGTATCACCGGTACTCGTGCAAAATACCAGCGTCAGCTGGCTCGCGCTATCAAACGCGCTCGCTACCTGTCCCTGCTGCCGTACACTGATCGTCATCAGTAATCGGGCACGGTCCATTAATACGACTTTAAGAGGATAAGGTAATGCAAGTTATTCTGCTTGATAAAGTAGCAAACCTGGGCAGCCTGGGTGATCAGGTTAACGTTAAAGCGGGTTACGCACGTAACTTCCTGGTTCCACAGGGTAAAGCTGTTCCAGCTACCAAGAAAAACGTAGAGTTTTTCGAAGCACGTCGCGCTGAACTGGAAGCCAAACTGGCTGACGTTCTGGCGGCTGCTAACGCTCGCGCTGAAGCAATCAACGCACTGGGCACCGTTACCATCGCGTCCAAATCTGGCGACGAAGGTAAACTGTTCGGTTCCATCGGTACCCGCGATATCGCTGATGCAGTAACTGCTGCAGGCGTTAAAGTGGCTAAGAGCGAAGTTCGTCTGCCGAACGGCGTTCTGCGTACCACTGGTGAGCACGAAGTTGACTTCCAGGTTCACAGCGAAGTGTTCGCTAAACTGGTTGTTAACGTTGTAGCCGAGTAATTTTTTACTCTGCTCACGTTGAAACGCCGGCCTTGTGCCGGCGTTTTGCTTTTTATCGATCCGGAAGCTTAACGCGCCCTGATGAAACTGCCGTCCGGCTGACGGGTAAACAGCACCTGCTGTCCATTCCCGGTATCAATCGTTAACCCCGTCACCACACCGCTGGCATTCTGGCGAATCTGTACCATCTGACCATTTTGCAGGTTACTGAGCGGCTTACCCGCACCTTCCACTTTCGCCATGGCATACACGTCGGTGGGCGGCAGGTTGTGATCGCGGAACAGCTGTGCCAGGGTTTTGCCCGGCTCTACGCGATAGGAACGCCACTGTTGCTCAATGCCGGTGGGCTGTTGCGCCTGAGGCTGGGAGGGGGCAGCGGCCTGATCCTGCGGCTGCTCATCCTGAATGGGTTCTGGCTCAACCGGCGCCACCTGACCCGGATCGTTTGACGGGGTGACAAGCTGCGTCTGCATCGGCTGGGCGTCAGGCTGCGGCCGCGTCTGCGACTGAATGTCCAGTTGGGCATTGCGGGAGACGGGGGCAGTATCGACATCGTCGCCCCCGGAAGGAAGCAGGAAGCCCACAATCACCATCAGCGCGCCAATGATGATCCCTCTGCGATGCAGAGGAGGCAGCGGGTCCATGATGCGAAAATTGTCCGGCGCCTGCCAGATTTTCGCCAGGGTAGGTTTCAGTTCAAATCGCCCGGGCATGGCACTCCTCCTGCTCCGCGTATTTTTTATCCTGTGCCCCGAAGTATAGTTTGCTAACTGCCTGAACGGCGTAGTAAACCCGACATCCGTGACATCAGTTCGGGATTAATCCTGGTTATCCCTATTGTTTCTGTTTCGTCGCGGTTTGTCACCTTAACTTCAGACAAAGTTTTACCCATAAGGGCATGGCTGATATGCTGCCCGCTACTTTAAATGTGATGGAAGGAAAACCCATGACCACCCCGACTTTTGACACTATCGAAGCGCAGGCAAGTTACGGTATCGGCTTGCAGGTAGGACAGCAGCTGAGCGAATCCGGCCTGGAAGGTCTGTTACCCGAAGCGCTGGTGGCGGGTATCGCTGACGCGCTGGAAGGCAAACAGCCTGCCGTCCCGGTTGACGTCGTGCACCGCGCGCTGCGTGAAATCCACGAACGTGCTGACGCCGTGCGTCGTGCGCGCTTTGAAGAGATGGCCGCCGAAGGTGTGAAATATCTGGAAGAGAACCGTGAGCGTGAAGGCGTGAACAGCACCGAATCCGGCCTGCAGTTCCGCGTGATCAATCAGGGCGACGGCGCTATCCCGGCGCGTACCGACCACGTTCGCGTACACTATACCGGTAAGCTGATCGACGGCACCGTGTTCGACAGCTCCGTAGCGCGCGGCGAACCGGCTGAATTCCCGGTCAACGGCGTTATCGCAGGGTGGATCGAAGCGCTGACCCTGATGCCGGTGGGTTCCAAATGGGAACTGACGATCCCACACAACCTGGCCTACGGCGAACGCGGCGCTGGCGCGTCCATCCCGCCATTCAGCACCCTGGTCTTTGAAGTCGAACTGCTGGAAATTCTGTAATCGATTTTTCTTATTTCCTCTCCCCGTTTCGGGAGAGGAAAATAGCGTTAAAACCTATAGTTACGGTGCTATCAACATTTTATCTTGCAAACGAAACTGTTGCGTGTATTTTTGTGAGCTGTTTCGCGCTGTATGAGTGATATGACACTCACTTTCAACATATTATTAACATAATATCTAAATCATAGTATTCATCCCGCCGATTCTTACCTAATATCGATTAGCCCTTACAGGGGAACGTCATCTTTTGACGTATTTAAAGGCCAGAAGAGCCTTAACAACACAGACAGGCATAAACAGGAAAATATCACATGGTAGATCAGGTCAAAGTCGTCGCCGACGAAGAGGCGTCGTCTGAACAGTCGCTACGGCGCAATCTCACAAACCGTCATATTCAGCTTATTGCGATTGGGGGTGCCATCGGTACCGGGCTGTTTATGGGGTCAGGCAAAACCATCAGTCTCGCCGGGCCGTCAATCATATTCGTTTATATGATTATCGGTTTTATGCTGTTCTTCGTGATGCGTGCAATGGGCGAACTGCTGCTCTCGAACCTCGAATACAAATCCTTCAGCGACTTCGCGTCTGACCTGCTCGGGCCGTGGGCGGGCTATTTCACCGGCTGGACCTACTGGTTCTGCTGGGTCGTGACCGGCATGGCGGACGTCGTGGCGATTACCGCCTACGCGCAGTTCTGGTTCCCGGGGCTCTCGGACTGGGTTGCCTCGCTGGCGGTCATTGTTCTGCTGCTGAGCCTTAACCTCGCCACCGTTAAAATGTTCGGCGAGATGGAGTTCTGGTTCGCGATGATCAAAATCGTGGCCATTGTCGGTCTCATCGTTGTGGGCCTGGTGATGGTACTGACGCACTTCCAGTCACCAACCGGCGTTCAGGCGTCGTTTACCCATCTGTGGAATGACGGCGGCTGGTTCCCGAAAGGCATCAGCGGCTTCTTTGCCGGCTTCCAGATTGCGGTGTTCGCGTTTGTGGGGATTGAGCTTGTCGGCACGACCGCTGCGGAAACCAAAGATCCGGAGAAGTCCCTGCCGCGCGCCATCAACTCCATTCCGGTGCGTATCATCATGTTCTACGTCTTCGCGCTGATCATCATCATGTCCGTGACGCCGTGGAGCTCGGTGGTGCCAAGCAAGAGCCCGTTCGTTGAGCTGTTCGTACTGGTAGGCCTGCCTGCCGCCGCGAGCCTGATTAACTTTGTGGTGCTGACCTCTGCTGCCTCGTCCGCCAACAGCGGCGTGTTCTCAACGAGCCGCATGCTGTTTGGTCTGGCGCAGGAAGGCGTGGCGCCGAGCGCGTTCGCCAAGCTCTCTAAGCGTGCGGTACCGGCGAAAGGATTGACCTTCTCCTGCATGTGCCTGCTGGGCGGCGTGGTGATGCTCTACGTGAACCCAAGCGTGATTGGCGCCTTCACCATGATTACCACGGTCTCTGCGATCCTGTTTATGTTCGTCTGGACCATCATCCTCTGTTCATACCTGGTGTACCGCAAGCAGCGTCCACACCTGCATGAGAAGTCGATCTACAAGATGCCGCTGGGCAAGCTGATGTGCTGGGTTTGCATGGCGTTCTTCCTCTTCGTGCTGGTTCTGCTGACGCTGGAAGATGATACCCGTCAGGCGCTGATCGTCACGCCGCTGTGGTTTATCGCGCTGGGGCTGGGCTGGATGTTTATCGGTAAGAAACGCATGGCTGGCATGCGTTAAGCATGATGCCGGGTGGCGCTGACGCTTACCCGGCCTACGTTCGAGGACGTTGCAGGCCCGGTGAGCGCTAGCGCCACCGAGCTTTTTTATTCCCCCGCTAATGCCCGCGGGAACAGAACGTTATTCTCCAGACTGATGTGCTCCATCAGATCGTCAATCATCTCGTTAATGCCGTTGTACATCGCTTTCCACGTTGTGCAGGCCTCTGGCGGCGGCGTGACGTTGTGGGTGGTGTGTTTGATTACCTCCAGCAGTTCGCCCGCGTCATCGTGCTCGCGTTCCATCACGCTAATCGGCCCCATCGCCTGGCTGCCCATTCCCTGTTTAATCATCGGGAAGAGGATCTGCTCTTCCTTCATCATGTGGCTCGAAAGCTCTTCGTGCAGCAGGGTCAGGTACTTCGCCAGACCGCGCGGTACGGAAGGTTTGTCGGCATGGACGCGCTCGACCTTGGTTGCCTGCAGGATCAGTTCCGGGAGCTGTTCACGGTGGCGGTCATGGTACCGCACGATGATATGATCGATGATTTCCGCGAGCGCAGCGGTTCGCCAGTCTTTGTCGACAGGCTGCCCGGCAAGCTGCGCCAGCTCGGCTTCAATTACCTCAACGTCCAGTTCTTTGCGTGAGGCCGCACGCGCCAGGGTTTGCTTACCGCCGCAACAGTAATCCATATCGTACTTACGGAACAGCGCAGAAGCGCGAGGAATGGAGAGCGCCAGCTCGCCAAGGGGTTGGTCGCGAAAGGCCATAGCAGTTACCTCGTCTCAAGAATATAAGGTGCATATTATATGCATCTTTATGGCGGCGCTATAACCCTTTAGAGGGAAGGGAAAAATGTGAGGCAGATCACGTAAAAATTATTCTGTTTAACGCTCTGAATGGACTCAGGAAAGTGGTTTAGAAACTTTTTAAAGGTGGAGAAACAGTAAACAACCCGCTGCGCCTGCCGATATATCCACGTCAGACAAACCTGCATAAAACAAAGGCAACGCATGTTTAAACGTATAAAAGTCATTACCCTTCTGATTTCGGTGCTGCTTGCGCTCGGCATCATGCAAGTGATTTCCGCCGGTATCTTTATCAACGCGCTGAATAACGATAAAAACAACTTCACCGTGTCACAGGTCTCCAGCCAGAACGTGGCGGAGTTTACCGATGCGTGGATCAGCCTGAACCAGGCGCGCGTCACCCTGAACCGCGGCATGCTGCGCCTGCAAAGCAGCATGGCCTCGCAAATTAACGGCGGTCAGCTGAACGAGCTGGTGACCACGGCGAAAAACCTGCTGGCTGAAGCCCAGGTCCATTACGATAAATACTATGCCTTACCGGACACGCCGGGGCTGGATGAGAACCTGACGAATCAGCTTGAAGAGCAGTACCGCATTTACTCTGCAACGCTGACGCAAATGAACGTTCTGCTGAGCCAGGGCAATCTGGAAGATATGTTCAAGCAGAATGCTGAACAAAAGCAAAACGCGATGCAGAAGGTTTATCGTGAATGGCGTGAAGCGCAGGCCGCGCTCACCGATAAAGGCATTCGGGATAACGAAAGTGATTACAAGCACATCCTGTGGATCCTCTCTGCGGTCATGCTGCTGGTGATTGTGGTGATTATCTCCAGCTGGGTCGCCATGCGCCGCGTGCTGCTGCTGCCGCTGGAAGAGGTGATTAACCATATTCGCGCCATTGCGGCAGGGGATTTAACCCAGCCGATTCAGGCAGAAGGTAAAAATGAAATGGCTGTCCTGGCGCGTAACGTGCAGGAGATGCAAACCTCGCTGGCGAACACCGTGGGCGTGGTGCGTGAAGGGGCAGATACCATTTACACCGGCGCAGGAGAAATCTCCGCGGGCAGCAACGATCTCTCTTCCCGTACCGAGCAGCAGGCCGCCTCTCTGGAAGAGACGGCAGCCAGCATGGAGCAGCTGACGGCCACCGTGAAGCAAAACGCCGATAACGCGCGTCAGGCTTCGCGTCTGGCGCTGGACGCCTCCTCAACGGCGAAGAAGGGCGGTAACGTGGTGGAAGGCGTGGTACGTACAATGGACGAAATCGCCACCAGCTCCAGCAAAATCGCGCAAATTACTAACGTGATCGACGGCATTGCCTTCCAGACTAACATTCTGGCGCTGAACGCGGCGGTAGAAGCGGCGCGCGCGGGCGAGCAGGGGCGTGGTTTTGCGGTGGTGGCAGGGGAAGTGCGTACCCTCGCCCAGCGCAGCGCCCAGGCGGCGAAAGAGATCAAAGCGCTGATCGACGATTCCGGCGAACGCGTGAACGCGGGCTCGCAGCTGGTTAACGAAGCCGGGGCGACGATGGCAGAGATCGTCAATGCCGTCACGCGCGTCACCGACATCATGGGCGAAATTGCCTCGGCCTCTGACGAGCAGAGCCGCGGTATCGACCAGGTGGGCCAGGCGGTAGCCGAGATGGATCGCGTGACCCAGCAGAACGCCTCGCTGGTGGAGGAGTCTGCCGCGGCGGCGGCGGCGCTGGAAGATCAGGCTGCACGCCTGAACGACGCGGTTGCGGTGTTCAAAATTACCCGCAATCAGGCGGTTAAAGCCGCGCCGGTGAAAACCTATGTGCCAAAAGCGCAGCCCGCAGCGGCGGCGTCTGAAGGGAACTGGGAGACGTTTTAAGGGCTTGCCCGGTGGCGGCTACGCCTTACCGGGCCTACGGTTATGTAGGCCGGGCAAGCGCAGCGCCACCTGGCAAAAATCACCTCTCCGATGCCGGAACAACCCTCGGTTTTTCCGGCTTCGCTCTCACCGCCATCGCCACCCCCACGACCAGCAGCGCGATCCCGCAGGCCGTGAAGAGCGGCGGCACGCTCTGGCGCATCAGGAAGGTATAAAGCAGCCCGGCCAGGGTTTCGAAGACAATCAGCGGCCCTAAAATCACCGTCGGCAGCTTCTGGCTGGCCACGTTCCAGCACAGCGCGCCTACCCATGAACACAGCACCGCAATCGCCACCATCAGACCAATAAATAGCCACGGTCTCGGCCCAAAGGGCTGGGCGAAGTCCGGCTGCTGATGGCCAAGCCAGAGGCATGCACCGAGATAGCCCACGATGGAAACGGGCAGCGTGACCAGCGCCTGCGCCGTTGCCCACATCATCGGATGCTTGTCCGGGTTCTCCCGCAGCCAGCGGGCATTACGCAGGGCATACCATGCCCAGCACGCCACGGAAATGAACGCCAGCAGAATGCCGGAACCGTAACGCCACAGGTCAATGTCCGCCTGCCCATGACGCAGTTCGTCAATATTGACGCATACCAGCCCCACGGCGGTGCAGATCAGCGCTGGGGCCATTTTTGACCACGCCAGTTTGCCATCCCGGTGGCTGTAGAGCAGGTTAGCAAAGACGGGGATGACGACCGGCAGCGTGCCGATAATCATGGTAGAGACCGGCGCGCCGGTACGCTGAATGGCACTCGCGAGGCAAACGTAGTAAATAAGATTGCCCATCATGGTCAGCGCCAGCGCGGTCACCCAGTCCTGACGGCTGAGCTGACGCAGGCGCGCGCGCCCCAGCCATGCCAGAGGCAGGGCAATCAGCCCCAGCGCCAGATAGCGACCGGTCGACTGCAGTATTGCAGGATACTCGGGTACGATCAGCGGGCCGACAAAAATCAGCCCCCACATCATCCCGGCCAGCAGGGCATACAACACACCACTAATCATTTTTCCACCTACAGATATTTATGCTGTATGCAGTGTAGGAGGCGTAATTGCGCGCGTATTGTATGAGGTTGCGCATCAGCGCCGGATGACCTGCTTCTGGTAGCGCACGGGGGTAATGCCGTAGCGGCGGGTAAACGCGCGGGTTAAATGGGACTGGTCGGTCAGCCCGGTCGCGGCAGCCACTTCGGCAGCGGGCATGCCGTGGGTGAGGAACGCTTTGGCGCGCCACAGGCGAATGGCCATCAGCATCTGGTGCGGCGTCACGTGAAAATGGGCTTTGAACTGGCGCTGAAAATGGTACGGGCTGAGCGAAACGACGCGGGCCAGCTCGTCCAGCGTCAGGGCGTGCATATAGTTGTCGTGCAGATACTCACGTACCCGTTCGAAGCGATGCGCGCCTTCCAGAACCACCGGCGCGTGATGGGCAAACGGCCGGAAGGTCTCGATCAGATCCAGCAGTAATCCCTTTTGCGCAAGCGGATCGTCCGTGTGCCACAGGCCGTAAATGAGCCTGCCGATTTGCTGCGAGCGCAGCGGGTCATGACGGGTTACCTCGCTGAACCACCAGTCCCGGAGGCCGGTCACCTCTTCCAGCAGATCGGGTTCGATATAGACCATCCGGTAGCGCCAGCCGCCTTCGGTGGCGGATTCGCCGGTATGGATCTCGTCCGGGTTCATGGTGACGACGGATTTTTCTGCCGCAAGATGCTGGGTACCGCGATAGCGAAAGCGTTCTGCACCGGTTTCAATCGTGCCGATCCCGAAGGCTTCATGGGTATGGGGCTCAAAGGCGTAGTCAGAAATATGCGCGTGATACAGCTCCAGGCCCGGCAGCTGCGCCAGATGGCGAAAGCGCGCGCTGTCTCTCTCATCAATAAACTGTTCCGGTACGCCTTGCACGGTGAGCCTCCTTACGGGTCATCGCTTCATTATCAGAGATGACCCGCAGGGACGCCACAAAAAATAACCAATCCGTAACAATTACAGGATGGCGTTGACGCTCTCCGCCAGCGGGGTGGTCGGACGGCCAATCAGCCTGCTCAGGGTACGACTGTCGTCAAAGAGTCCTCCTTTGGACGCCCCGACGTCGGAGTCCGCCAGCATATCTGCCAGCCCGGCAGGCAAGCCGACGCTTTTCAGCGCGGCGGCAAAATCCGCTTCGCTGAGATTCTGGTAGCTCACCGGCTTCCCGCTCTGTTTGCTGAGTTCAGCCGCCAGTTCGCTCAGCGTCCAGCCGCGATCGCCCGCCAGTTCATACACCTTGCCCGCATGGCCCTCTTCAGCAATCACCTTAGCTGCCGCTGCGGCATAGTCTGCACGGGTTGCAGAGGCAATTTTGCCTTCGCCTGCCGCACCTATGAACACGCCGTGCTCAATTGCCGGTGGCGCGCTCGCCAGGTAGTTTTCGGTATACCAGCCGTTGCGCAGCAGGGCATACGGAATGCCGGACGCCGCCAGCGCTTTTTCAGTGGCTACGTGTTCAACGTGCAGACCAAGCGGTGAGGTATCCGCATGCAGCAGGCTGGTGTAGGCGATAAATTTCACGCCTGCCGCTTTGGCGGCGTTAATCACGTTCTGGTGCTGGGTTGCTCGCTGGCCGACTTCGCTGGAGGAGATCAGCAGCAGCTTATCCACACCGCTCAGCGCGGCGGTAAAGGCGGCTTCATCCGTGTAGTCCGCCTGACGAACCACAAGCCCCTGCTGGCTCAGGGCCTGCGCTTTCGCCGGGTTACGAACGATAGCCACAATCTGGCTGGCCGGAACGGTTTTTAACAGCTGTTCAATAACAAGATGGCCAAGCTGGCCGGTAGCGCCGGTAATCGCGATCATGATGAATCTCCTTCGTGTTTGTCTGGTGTTGTGGCACACTAGCACCATAGCTAACTTTTAGTAAGTACGTACAAAAAGGTAAGTATGAAAACAACGATACCGACGCTCAGCGAGCAAATGCGCGATGGCAATCTTTTTGCGGAGCAGTGCCCTTCACGCGAGGTGCTCAAGCACGTTACCAGCCGCTGGGGCGTCCTGATTCTGCTGGCCCTGCGTCAGGGAACGCATCGCTTTAGCGATCTGCGCCGTAAAATGGGCGGGGTGAGCGAAAAGATGCTTTCCCAGTCGCTTCAGGCGCTGGAGCAGGACGGGTTTGTCGATCGCGTGTCGTACCCGGTGGTGCCGCCGCACGTAGAGTATAGCCTGACGCCGATGGGCATGGAGGTCAGCGAGAAGGTCGCCGCGCTGGCGGACTGGATTGAGGTGAACACGCCAAAAGTGATGGCGAATCGGGACGATCGCGCGGCGTAAAAGCCGGGTGGCGGCTTCGCCTTACCCGGCCTACAAAACCCGTAGGTCGGGTAAGCGAAGCGCCACCCGACATAATCACCGCTACCTGCTCAGGTCTACCTGATAAATCGCGAAGCCAATATCATCCGTCGCGACCTGCTTCATCGGATACTGCGCCTTCTCCTTGATAAACGCCGCGGCCTTATCGGACGGTGACGTTTCGAAACGGATATCCAGCGGCGTATCGCTGTGGATCGGCGCCAGACGCCAGTTGTTGTCCACTGCCGGACGTATTTCGCCCGCCTTCTTCGACTCCGCGCTGATCCACGCCGCCAGCACCGAGCGGTTCTCGTCCGGCGAGGCAAAGGCGATGTGGCCATCACCCGTGCCGGCAAACTTACCGCCGTAGGCGCGATAGTTGTTGGTCGCCACCAGGAAGGTCGCATTCGGATCGATCGCCTTGCCGTTGAAGGTCAGGTTCTTGATGCGCTCCGCCTGCGGGTTGATCGTCTGACACTCGCCGTCATATTTCGCCGGCTGGGTGACGTCAATCTGGTAGTTGACGCCGTCGATCACGTCGAAGTTATAGGTGCGGAAGCCGTCCCAGTTAATCAGCGGCTGCGGCTTGCTGCTGTGCGGGTCAATCTGGTTAAACTGCCCGGCCGAGCACTCCAGCCACTCCTTCACCTCTTTACCCGTCGCTTTTACCACTACCAGCGTGTTCGGGTAGAGGTAGAGATCGGCGGCGTTACGGAAGGTAAGCTGGCCCTTTTCGACTTCAACGTAGCTTGCCGGGTCATTCTTACGCCCGCCCACCTTGAATGGCGCTGCGGCGGAGAGCACCGGCAGCTTGGCCAGATCCGGATCGCCCTGCACAAAGTGCTCGGCATAGGCCTTCTGCGCCATGTTGACCACCTGAACGGTCGGGTCGTCCTGCACCAGCGCCAGGAAGCTATACATATTATCGGCAGATTTGCCGATCGGCTTGCTGACGAATTCGCGGGTGGCGTCGTGATCGTGCTTCAGCACGTCGACCAGCTTTTTATCTTCCGCCGCCAGCGATGTTTTCGCCGCAGCGTCGTAAATCGGTCGCGCTTCGGCTTTTGACTGGGTGACCTTCCAGTTGCCGCCGTCGTTATTGAGTACCAGATCCACCACCCCAAGGTGGTCGCCCCACATGCCCGGCATGACCGACGGTACGCCGTTGAGCGTCCCTTTCTCAATGTCCGCCCCTTTGATGCTGGCAAAATCTTTGCCCGGGAAGACCGCGTGGGCGTGGCCGAAGAGGATCGCGTCAACGCCGGGAACGTCACTCAGATAGTAAACGGAGTTTTCTGCCATGGCCTGGTACGGATCGGCGGAGAGCCCCGAGTGGGCGACAACGACCACCAGATCGGCGCCTTTTTCGCGCATTTCCGGCACGTATTTGCGCGCGGTTTCGGTGATGTCGTTAACTGTCACCTTACCGTCGAGGTTGGCCTTATCCCACGTCATGATCTGCGGCGGGACAAAACCGATATAGCCGATTTTCAGCGTCTGCTTTTTACCGTCCCGATCGACGACCTCGGTCTCTTTAATCAGATAAGGGGTAAAGAGCGGCTTTTGGGTCTTAACGTCGATGATATTGGCGTTAACGTACGGGAATTTTGCACCGGCCAGGGCGTCATGCAGATATTTCAGGCCGTAGTTGAATTCGTGGTTGCCGAGGTTGCCGACGGTATAGTCCAGGGTGTTCATCGCTTTATACACCGGATGGATCTCGCCTTTTTTCAGCCCCCGGGTTGCCATGTAATCCCCAAGCGGACTGCCCTGAATGAGATCGCCATTGTCGACCAGCACGCTGTTTTTTGCTTCGCCACGCGCCGCGTTGATCAAACTTGCCGTACGTACCAGTCCGAATTTTTCCGTTGGGGTATCTTTGTAGTAATCGAAGTCCATCATGTTGCTGTGCAGATCGGTCGTTTCCAGAATACGCAGATCTACCGTCGCCGCCTGCACGCTCGCTGCAATCAGCGTCGCCAGAAGCGTTGCACTAAACTTAATCATCAGAGGAGTCCTTTTTTCGATGAAGACCACAAAAGAGTATGTATCTATAGCGTGTTGCTTACAGAAATGTGAATCCTGACAGAAAAAAGGAACCTGAAACCGGAATTGCTTCACAGATAGCGGAATTGTTCACATTACGATATAACTAAAACAAAGAGTTAACCTCACTGCGTTAACAAAGAGGTGGAAAATGCTAGATAAAATTTGTCAGCTCGCACGGGATGCGGGGGATACCATCATGCAGGTATATGACGGTATAAAGCCTATGGAGGTTGTCAGCAAAGCGGACGACTCTCCGGTCACGGCGGCGGATATTGCGGCGCATAAGGTGATTCTGAAAGGGCTTCAGGACTTAACGCCGGACATCCCTGTTCTGTCAGAAGAAGCGCCGCAAAGCTGGGACGAGCGCCAGCACTGGCAGCGCTACTGGCTGGTCGATCCGCTGGACGGCACAAAAGAGTTCATCAAGCGCAACGGTGAATTTACCGTTAATATCGCCCTGATTGAGAAGGGCAAAGCGGTGCTGGGCGTGGTTTACGCCCCGGTCATGAAGGTGATGTATAGCGCCGCAGAAGGGAAGGCGTGGAAGGAAGAGTGCGGCGTGCGCAAGCAGATCCAGGTGCGCGATGCCCGTCCGCCGCTGGTGGTGATTAGCCGCTCGCACAGCGACAGCGAGCTGCAGGAGTACCTGCAACAGCTGGGCGAACACCAGACTACCTCGATTGGCTCATCGCTGAAATTCTGCCTGGTGGCGGAAGGCCATGCGCAGCTTTACCCTCGCTTTGGGCCAACCAACGTCTGGGATACCGCGGCAGGTCATGCCGTTGCCGCGGCCGCCGGGGCGCATGTTCATGACTGGCAGGGCAAGCCGCTCGACTATACCCCGCGCGAATCCTTCCTCAACCCTGGCTTCCGCGTCTCCATTTACTGAGCCAGCAGCTTATGCAGCAGGTCGACAACCTGCTGCACCTCTTCCTGAGTTAACGCGCCGTCTTTTGCCCACTGTACGCGACCGTCCTTATCCAGCACGATAATCGCGGAGCTCTCTTCCTCCAGCTGCCAGGCCTTACGGGTCACGCCGTTGCTGTCGACGATAAACTGCGACCACGGGTAGAGCTTTTTATTGCTCTCAAGGCTTGAGCGCACGAACATTCCGGAGCCCGGAATGGCGTCATCGGTATTGACGATCGTGGTGGTCTGATAGCGGTCGTGAGGGAGTTTTGCGGCCTTGATCGCTTCCACCAGGCTGGCATTTTTCTCTTTTGCAGATGTACGACCGGCAATATGTTGTACAACTCTCACTTTGCCCGCAAGCTGCGCGCTATTCCAGGGTTTGTAGCTAAACTTATCATTGTCGAGAATCAATTCTCCCCGGTCCGCAATGCCGACTGGCGGTACACGTTGTCCTTTTTCAATGTTGTGAGCGGAAGCCCACAGGGGCAGCAGCAGGCAGGCTGCTGCAAGGATATTACGTAGGGTCATGGCGTTTCCTTATTGTTTGCAGGTGATCCGACCACTTGGTCTTGCGCTTTTAATCATAAGTGCGATCAATGTGGTTTTCCCGCAATCCCGATGCCAGTTTGCGGGCGAACGCACATATCCATGAAAAAACGACGGCTTATACTGCGCCCAGTCACGCTTTGCAAAGATTATTCTGAATAATTGTAATCAAACGGTAAATAAACTTATGCACACTGGGTAACACCGTAGTTCTGGTCTATAGTCATTGGGCATCAAAATTTGCGCTCAGAACAGTCGGGCCGATTGTGGCACCGCAAGAGCGTATGATTCGCAGGAGATACAAGAATGAAAATTTTCCAACGCTACAACCCGCTTCAGGTGGCGAAGTACGTGAAGATCCTGTTCCGTGGACGGTTGTACATCAAGGATGTTGGCGCTTTTGAGTTTGATAAGGGCAAAATCCTTGTCCCAAAAGTGAAGGACAAACAGCACCTGTCTGTGATGTCCGAAGTCAACCGTCAGGTTATGCGTCTGCAAACTGAGATGGCTTAACCAACGTGCTATGCAGTAGTAGTAGATAAAAAGACGGCTCCCGATGGGAGCCGTTGATGTTTGTGGGGGCAGAAACCTTACGCTGAGACCTTCTCTTCCGCATCCGGCAGCTTGGGTACCAGCACGGTCGGTTTATTGTCGATGCGCGTCACCAGCAGCTGGTCGATGCGGTAGTTATCAATATCCACCACCTCAAACTTATAGCCGGAGAACTTCACCGAGTCGGTACGTTTCGGGATCTTACGCAGCATAAACATCATGAAGCCGCCGATGGTCTCGTAGTTCCCCGACTGCGGGAACTCGTCGATATCCAGCACGCGCATCACGTCTTCAATCGGCGTGCCGCCGTCAATCAGCCATGAGTTATCGTCACGCTGAACAATCTGCTCTTCCAGCCCCTGGCCCACCAGGTCGCCCATCAGCGTGGTCATCACGTCGTTGAGGGTGATAATACCGACCACCAGCGCGTATTCGTTCATGATCACCGCGAAGTCTTCCCCGGCTGTTTTGAAACTTTCCAGCGCTTCGGAGAGCGTCAGGGTGTCCGGCACTATCAGGGTATTGCGGATCTGCACGCCGCTGTTCAGCGCCAGGCTCTGGTTTGCCAGCACGCGGTTCAGCAGGTCTTTGGAGTCGACGTAACCGATGATGTGGTCGATATCTTCATTACAGACCAGGAACTTAGAGTGCGGATGCTGCGCCACTTTGTTCTTCAGGCTCTGCTCATCTTCATGTAAATCGAACCAGATAATGCTTTCACGGCCCGTCATCGAAGACGGCACGGTACGGGATTCCAGTTCGAATACGTTCTCAATCAGCTCGTGTTCCTGCTTACGCAGCACCCCGGCCAGCGCACCGGCTTCCACCACCGCATAGATGTCGTCAGAGGTAATGTCGTCTTTACGCACCATAGGCAATTTAAAGATGCGGAAAATGACGTTTGCCAGACCGTTGAAGAACCACACCAGCGGACGGAATACGTACAGACAGAAGCGCATCGGGTTGATGATACGCAAAGCCACAGCTTCTGGCGCAATCATACCGATGCGTTTCGGGGTCAGGTCTGCAAAGAGGATAAACAGGCCAGTCACCAGCGAGAAGGAGAGGATAAAGCTTAGCTGTTCGGCCAGTTCCACGGACATGTACTTCACAAACAGGCTATAAAACGCCGGGGAAAACGCCGCATCACCCACGATACCGCCAAGAATGGCGACCGCGTTGAGGCCAATCTGCACCACGGTAAAGAACATGCCCGGGTTTTCCTGCATTTTCAGGATGCGGGTGGCATTGATGTTGCCCTCGTCGGCAAGCAGCTTCAGTTTGATTTTACGGGACGCGGCCAGCGAGATCTCAGATATCGAGAAAAATGCACTGACGGCAATCAGACAAAGTATTACTAAAATACTGTTTAACATAGTTTATCCGGCTTCTCGCCAGATCCTCAGAAGGGGAATTGATACCATTTGTGTGGAAACACATTGAACGTCAGCTCGTAGCGTTGAGCCGATTATTTCAGCGGGTAGTATAGCGTAAAGAGATGTAAATCTGCCAGAGGTCACATTTTGGCGAAGATGCCCGGAGGAGGCGCTAGCGGGGGGCTTTATGTGAAGAGAGAACCATGAGCGCCACGCGGCACGCGCGGCGCTGGATCGGTAATCAGGCCAGCTGTGGCGGCAGGCAGACGCCGATGCCCCCGATACCGCAGTAGCCGTACGGGTTTTTATGCAGGTACTGCTGATGATCGTCCTCGGCGTAGTAGAACGGTTTTGCCGTCGCGATTTCCGTGGTCACCTCGCGCGTGTCGCCCGCTTCACGCATGGCCTGCTGGAAGCGCTCAAGGCTGGCGCGCGCGGCGGCATCCTGCTCGGGCGTGAGCGGATAAATGGCCGAGCGGTACTGCGTGCCGTGGTCGTTGCCCTGACGCATGCCCTGCGCCGGGTCGTGATTCTCCCAGAAAACCTGCAGGAGCTGCTCGTAGCGGATTACGGTTGGGTCATACACCACGCGTACCGCTTCCGCATGCCCGGTTTCGCCGGAGCAGACTTCGCGGTAGGTTGGGTTCGGCGTGTAGCCGCCCGTGTAACCCGCCGCCGTGCTGTAAACGCCGGGCAGCTGCCAGAAGAGGCGCTCAACGCCCCAGAAGCAGCCCATGGCGAACAGGGCGATTTCCATGCCATCCGGCACGTTGGTCATAGAGTGGCCATTAACGGCGTGTAAGGTTGCCACAGGCATAGGGGTGTTGCGTCCCGGTAATGCATCTGCTTGTGAAACCAGATGCTTTTTGTCGAATAAACTCACGTTGGGGCCTCCCGGGGTGCGATGTTTCAGTTAAGGTTGTCACGACGCGTTTAATTGAACACAATAAATGCGCTGAATCAGTCTAGATTTAATCATAAGAAATATTTGGGTGTTACACCCATTTTCAACCCGCGATTCGGGTTTTTGGCCATCAGGCCGTATTTTGCCGCGGAGCGGCACTGCATTTGCTTCCAGGGTGGAAACAGGGATATTCAGGAGAAAACGTGACAAAAATCCGCCAGTTATGTTTAGTCAGTGTATTGCTGACAAGCGGGATTGCCAGCGCGGCGAATGTCCGTTTGCAGGTTGAGGGGTTATCCGGGGCGCTGGAAAAAAACGTGCGCGCGCAGCTATCGACCATCCAGAGTGATGAGGTAACGCCGGACCGGCGTTTTCGCGCGCGCGTCGACGATGCGATCCGGGAAGGGCTAAAAGCGCTGGGTTATTATGAGCCCACCATTGATTTCGATCTCCGCCCGCCGCCAAAGAAGGGGCGTCAGGTGCTTATTGCCCGCGTTTCGCCGGGTGAGCCGGTACTGATTGGCGGCACGAACGTCATCCTGCGCGGCGGGGCGCGTACCGACCGGGATTACCTGGACCTGCTCAGCACGCGTCCGAAAATCGGTACCGTGCTGAACCACGGCGACTACGACCATTTCAAAAAAGAGCTGACGAGCGTCTCCCTGCGCAAGGGCTACTTTGACAGCCAGTTCGATAAAAGCCAGCTGGGCATTGCGCTGGATCGGCGTCAGGCCTTCTGGGATATCGACTACGACAGCGGGGAACGCTACCGCTTTGGCGATGTGACCTTTGAAGGTTCACAAATCCGTGAAGAGTACCTGCAAAACCTCGTGCCGTTCAAAAAAGGCGATTACTACCAGTCGAAGGACCTGGCGGAACTGAACCGCCGTCTTTCCGCGACCGGCTGGTTTAACTCCGTGATTGTCGCACCGGAATTTGATAAGTCTCGCAAAACCAAGGTGTTGCCGCTGCATGGCGTTGTTTCGCCGCGCACCGAGAACACCATTGAGACCGGTGTCGGCTATTCGACGGACGTCGGCCCGCGCGTGAAGGCCACCTGGAAAAAGCCGTGGATGAACTCCTACGGCCACAGCCTGACCACCAGCGCCAGTATCTCCGCCCCGGAACAGCAGCTTGATTTCAGCTATAAAATGCCGCTGCTGAAAAATCCGCTTGAGCAGTATTACCTGGTTCAGGGGGGCTTTAAGCGCACCGATCTTAACGATACCGAGTCCGACTCCACCACCCTTGCCGTATCGCGTTACTGGGATCTCTCCAGCGGCTGGCAGCGCGCCATCAACCTGCGCTGGAGCCTGGACCACTTTACCCAGGCCAACGTCACCAACACCACCATGCTGCTCTATCCTGGGGTGATGATCAGCCGGACCCGCTCGCGCGGTGGCCTGATGCCGACCTGGGGCGATTCCCAGCGTTACTCCATCGATTACTCCAACACCCTGTGGGGTTCCGACGTGGACTTCTCGGTCATTCAGGCGCAAAACGTCTGGATCCGGACGCTGTATGACAAACACCGCTTTGTGATGCGCGGCAACCTCGGCTGGATTGAAACCGGCGACTTCGACAAAGTGCCGCCTGACCTGCGCTTCTTCGCCGGGGGCGATCGCAGCATCCGCGGCTACAAATACAAATCTATCGCGCCTAAAGACGATGACGGCAAGCTGATCGGGGCCTCCAAGCTGGCGACCGGCTCGCTGGAGTATCAGTACAACGTCAGCGGCAAATGGTGGGGTGCCATGTTCGTCGACGGCGGCGAGGCGGTGAGCGACATCCGCAAGAGCGATTTCAAAACCGGCGCGGGCGTAGGCGTACGCTGGCAGTCGCCCGTCGGGCCGATCAAGCTCGATTTCGCCGTGCCGGTCGGCGATAAAGAAGAACACGGATTACAGTTTTACATCGGTCTGGGGCCTGAATTATGAGTTTATGGAAGAAGATAAGCCTCGGGGTGCTGATTTTTATCGTGCTGCTGCTCGGTACGGTGGCGTTTCTGGTGGGAACGACGACCGGGCTGCATCTGCTGTTTAACGCCGCGAACCGCTGGGTGCCGGGGCTGGAGATTGGTCAGGTGACGGGCGGCTGGCGCGACCTGCGCCTGAAGAACATCCGCTATACGCAGCCGGGCGTGGCGGTGAACGCCGGGGAGTTCCACCTGGCGGTGAAGCTGGGCTGCCTGCGGGACAGCAAACTCTGCGTCAACGACCTGTCGCTAAAAGACGTCAACGTAGCGATCGATTCGAAGAAAATGCCGAAGTCCGCGCCGGTCGAGGAAGAGGACAGCGGCCCGCTCAATCTCTCCACGCCGTACCCGATCGCGCTTTATCGGGTGGCGCTCAATAACGTCAATATCAACATCGACGACACCACCGTGTCGGTGATGGATTTCACCTCCGGCCTGCGCTGGCAGGAGAAAAACCTCACCCTCACGCCAACCTCGCTGCAGGGCCTGCTGATCGCGCTGCCGAAAGTGGCCGACGTGGCGCAGGAAGAGATCGTCGAGCCGAAGATCCAGAACCCGCAGCCGGAAGAAAAGCCGCTGGGTGAAACGCTGAAGGATCTTTTCTCAAAGCCTGTCCTGCCGGAAATGACCGACGTCCATCTGCCGCTGAACCTCAATATTGAGGAGTTCAAAGGCGAGCAGCTGCGCCTGACCGGCGATACCGACCTGACCGTCTACACCATGCTGCTGAAGGTCAGCAGCATCGACGGTAACATGAAGCTCGACGCGCTGGATATCGACACCAATCAGGGCTCGGTTAACGCGTCAGGGAACGCCCTGTTGCGCGACAGCTGGCCGGTGGATATTACGCTGAACAGCGCGCTCAACATCGACCCGCTCAAAGGCGAAAAGGTGAAGGTTAAAGTGGGCGGGGCGCTGCGCGACAGGCTGGATGTAGGCGTGAATCTCTCCGGCCCGGTGGACATGGTTCTGCGCGCGCAAACCCAGCTGGCGGAAGCCGGGCTGCCGCTCAATGTTGAGGTCGTCAGCAAGCAGCTTTCCTGGCCGTTCACCGGCGAAAAGCAGTTCCAGGCCGATGACCTGAAGCTGAAGCTGAGCGGCAAGATGACCGACTACACGCTCTCGTTCCGCACCGCGGTGAAGGGGCAGGGCGTACCGCCCGCGAACATCATGCTGGATGCGAAGGGCAACGAGCGGCAGGTCAACCTCGACAAGCTGACCGTCGCGGCGCTGGAAGGCAAAACCGAGCTGACTGCATTGCTCGACTGGCAGCAGGCGATCAGCTGGCGCGGCGAGCTGAAGCTGACGGGCATTAACACCGCCAAAGAGGTGCCGGACTGGCCGTCGAAGCTGGATGGCCTGATCAAAACGCGCGGCAGCCTGTACGGCGGCACGTGGCAGATGGACGTGCCGGAAATTAAGCTCACCGGGAACGTCAAGCAGAATAAGGTTAACGTTGAAGGCTCGGTGAAAGGCAACAGCTACCTGCAGTGGGTGATCCCGGGCCTGCACGTGGCGCTGGGCCGCAACACGGCGGACATCAAAGGCGAGCTGGGGGTGAAAGATCTCAATCTGGACGCCACCATCGACGCGCCGAATCTCGACAACGCCCTGCCGGGTCTGGGCGGTACGGCGAAAGGACTCGTGAAGGTGCGCGGCACGGTAGACGCGCCGCAGCTGCTGGCGGATATCACCGCCAATAACCTGCGCTGGCAAGAACTGAGCGTTGCTCGCGTCCGGGTGGAAGGGGATGTGAAATCCACTGACCAGATCGGCGGTAACCTGAACCTGCGCGTGGAGCGCATTTCGCAGCCGGACGTGAACATCAGCCTGGTCACCCTTGACGCGAAAGGGAGCGAGAAGCAGCACGACCTCCAGCTGCGGGTGCAGGGCGAGCCGGTCTCCGGCCAGCTTCACCTGACCGGCAGCTTCGACCGCAAGGAAGAGCGCTGGAAAGGGACGCTGGACAACACGCGATTCAATACCCCGGTCGGGCCGCTGGCGCTGTCGCGATCCATCGCGCTGGACTACCGCAACGCCGAGCAGAAGATCAGCATTGGGCCGCACTGCTGGACTAACCCGAATGCGGAACTGTGCGTTCCGCAGACCATCGATGAGGGCGCGGAAGGGCGCGCGCAGATCAACCTTAACCGCTTCGATTTGGCGATGCTGAAGCCGTTTATGCCGGACACTACCCAGGCCAGCGGCGTCTTCAGCGGAAAAGCCGACGTGGCCTGGGACACCACCAAAGAGGGGCTGCCGCAGGGCAGCGTCACGCTGTCCGGGCGTAACGTGAAGGTGACGCAGGAGGTCAACGACGCGCCGCTGCCGGTGGCGTTCGATACGCTCAACCTGAGCGCGGACCTGCATAACAACCGTGCGGAGCTGGGGTGGCTGATCCGCCTCACCAATAACGGACAGCTTGACGGTCAGGTCCAGATTACCGACCCGCAGGGACGGCGTAATCTGGGCGGCGACGTCAATATCCGCAACTTCAACCTGGCGATGGTGAACCCGATTTTCGCCCGCGGGGAAAAGGCCGAGGGCATGCTGAACGCTAACCTGCGCCTGGGCGGCAACGCGCAAAGCCCGCAGCTGTTCGGTCAGATGCGGCTCAGCGGCGTGGACATCGACGGCAACTTTATGCCGTTTGACATGCAGCCCAGCCAGATTGCGATGAACTTCAACGGCATGAGCTCGACGCTGAGCGGATCGGTGCTGACGCAACAAGGTCAAATCAACCTGAGCGGCGACGCAGACTGGAGCCAGCTCGACAACTGGCGCGCCCGTATTGCCGCGAAGGGCAGCAAGGTGCGTATCACCGTGCCGCCAATGGTGCGCCTGGACGTCTCGCCTGATGTGGTCTTTGAGGCCACGCCAAGCCTCTTCACGCTTGACGGTCGCGTCGACGTGCCGTGGGCGCGCATCGTGGTTCACGACGTGCCGGAAAGCGCGGTCGGCGTCTCAAGTGATGAAGTTATGCTCAATGAAAATCTGAAACCTGTCGAACAGAAGAGCGCTGGCATACCGATCAATAGTAACCTTATCGTGCACGTGGGGAATAACGTGCGGTTGGATGCGTTTGGGCTGAAGGCGAGGCTCACGGGCGACCTGAAGGTGGCGCAGGATAAACAAGGGCTTGGCCTCAACGGGCAGATCAATATTCCTGAAGGGCGCTTCCACGCCTATGGTCAGGATCTGATTGTCCGTAAAGGCGAGCTGCTGTTCTCTGGTCCACCGGATCAGCCCCTGTTGAATATCGAAGCGATTCGTAACCCGGAAGCGACGGAAAACGACGTCATTGCCGGGGTACGCGTCACCGGTTCCGCCGACGAACCGAAGGCGGAGATCTTCTCTGACCCGGCGATGTCCCAGCAAGAGGCTCTTTCCTACCTGCTGCGCGGACAGGGTCTCGACAGCGGTCAGAGCGACAGTGCGGCGATGACCTCGATGCTCGTGGGGCTGGGGGTTGCACAAAGTGGGCAGGTTGTGGGTAAAATCGGCGAGACGTTCGGCGTAAGTAATCTGGCGCTGGACACCCAGGGCGTGGGTGACTCCTCGCAGGTGGTGGTCAGCGGCTATGTACTGCCGGGTCTGCAGGTAAAATATGGTGTGGGGATCTTTGACTCACTGGCAACACTCACGTTACGCTATCGCCTGATGCCTAAGCTATATCTGGAAGCAGTGTCCGGCGTAGACCAGGCACTTGATCTGCTCTATCAGTTTGAGTTTTAGCAATGCGAATATTTGTCTACGGCAGTTTACGAACCAAGCAAGGCAACAGTCACTGGATGACCAATGCCCTGCTGCTGGGGAATTACAATATCGAGAACTACCAGTTGTACAGCCTGGGCCACTATCCAGGCGCGGTTCCGGGCGAAGGAACAGTACAGGGTGAAGTGTATCGTATTGATAACGCGACGCTTGCCGAACTTGATGCCTTGCGCACCAGGGGCGGTGAATACGCGCGCCAGTTGATCCAGACGCCGTACGGAAGCGCGTGGATGTACGTCTACCAGCGTCCGGTCGAAGGGTTAACGCGGATCGTAAGCGGTAACTGGTTAGACAGAGACCAGTACTGAAAAACGACAACGCCACCGTAAGGTGGCGTTGTTTTTTTGCAACGTTCTTCACGCTCTGCTGCGCCTTTTTCTCATCAATTTCTTTTTTTCGTCGAGCAGGTTTCTGCTTTCTTCATCACTGCGCTTTTTTTGCTGGTCTCCACACTTTCGAGGGTGTAAACCTTGTCGTCGCCAAAAGAGTTATACTCTGTATAACTTCGGAGGTGCAGATGCGTATAACCATTAAGAAATGGGGAAATAGTGCAGGTATGGTCATTCCTGGCGTGGTGATGAAAGCGCTCGGCGTGAAGCCGGGCCAGAGTATGGAGGCTCGTGTGACGAATAATCAGTTAGTGCTCACTCCGGTAACAAAGCAGTATTCACTGGAAGAGTTGCTCGCTCAGTGCGATATGTCCGCGCCTGAAATAAGCGAGCAGGAGGTGTGGGGGAACGCCAAGCCGGCGGGTGATGAGGTATGGTAAAGCGGCCCTGTTTTGAACGAGGCGACATCGTTCTTGTTGGGTTCGATCCTGCCAGCGGCCACGAGCAGCAGGGATCAGGACGGCCCGCTTTGGTGCTTTCCGTGAGCGCGTTCAATCAGCTGGGCATGACGCTGGTGGCGCCCGTCACTCAGGGCGGCAATTTTGCCCGCTACGCGGGGTTCAGCGTGGCGCTTTCTTGCGAAGACGGTGACATTCAGGGCGTGATTCTCGTCAACCAGATCCGCATGATGGATTTAGGCGCGCGGCAGGCCAAACGCATTGGCGTGGCGTCCGATGAAACGGTAGAAGATGCTCTTTTGCGGCTGCAGGCGATAGTGAGCTAACTGCCGGAAACCGCCCACAAAAAAGCCCCGACTCGCGGGGCTTTATTAACAGCAGTAAGAATTACTTCTTAGCAGCGCGTTCGAAGGAGGCGATGATTTCTGCTTTCGCCGCTTCCGCGTTGTCCCAGCCGTCAACTTTAACCCACTTGCCTTTTTCGAGGTCTTTGTAGTGCTCGAAGAAGTGAGTGATCTGCGCTTTCAGCAGCTCTGGCAGGTCGTTCACATCTTTGATGTGATCGTATTCTTTGCTCAGCTTGGTGTGCGGTACCGCAACCAGCTTGGCATCTTCACCGGATTCGTCGGTCATTTTCAGCACGCCAACTGGACGGCAGCGAATGACGGAGCCTGGCTCCAGCGGGTATGGCGTTGGGACCAGTACGTCAACCGGGTCACCGTCCAGAGACAGGGTGTGGTTGATGTAGCCGTAGTTGCACGGATAGAACATCGCGGTAGACATGAAACGGTCTACGAACAGGGCGCCGCTCTCTTTGTCCACTTCGTATTTGATCGGATCTGCGTTAGCCGGGATTTCGATAACAACGTAGATGTCTTCTGGCAGTTCTTTACCCGCTGGGACGTTGAGTAAGCTCATGTCGGTGTCCTTTAAAATGGATGGTAAATTCGTGGCAGGTATTATAGCCAACTCGCGCTGAATGTCTCCGCCTGTTTTCGCTTTCTCTCCCCGCTTTCTCCACTTTTCAGACCGATTCCATGACAGGAAAATCCATAAACATAGCCGCATTTTTCATGATGAAATGAAAGCGATTACAAACTTGTGATTAACGTTTTATTCACTTTTCTGAAGTGTGATGTAACGCAATTCGTTACCTATTTCATGGGCTATAGTCATTCCGCAGAACATCTTTTAACCAACAATAACTCACCCTACGAGGACGTTCATATGTGGAAGCGCTTACTCCTGGTCACAGCCGTTTCGGCAGCCATGTCGTCTATGGCGATGGCCGCTCCCTTAACCGTAGGTTTTTCGCAGGTCGGCTCTGAATCTGGCTGGCGAGCGGCAGAAACCAACGTGGCGAAAAGCGAAGCTCAGAAACGCGGCATTACGCTGAAAATCGCCGATGGTCAGCAAAAACAAGAGAATCAGATCAAAGCCGTGCGCTCCTTTATCGCCCAGGGCGTGGATGCCATCTTTATTGCCCCCGTCGTGGCGACCGGCTGGGAACCCGTCCTGAAGGAAGCGAAAGACGCTGAGATCCCGGTCTTCCTGCTCGACCGTTCCATCGACGTCAAAGACAAATCCCTCTATATGACCACCGTCACCGCCAACAACGTGCTTGAAGGGCAATTGATTGGCGACTGGCTGGTGAAACAGGTCGACGGCAAGCCGTGTAACGTCGTTGAGCTGCAGGGCACCGTGGGTGCGAGCGTGGCTATCGACCGTAAAAAAGGCTTTGCTGAGGCCATCGCGAAAGCGCCAAACATCAAGATTATCCGCTCTCAGTCCGGCGACTTTACCCGCAGTAAAGGCAAAGAGGTCATGGAGAGCTTCATTAAGGCGGAAAACAACGGCAAAAACATCTGCATGGTTTACGCCCACAACGATGACATGGTGATTGGTGCCATTCAGGCGATCAAAGAAGCGGGCCTGAAGCCGGGCAAAGATATCCTCACCGGCTCTATCGACGGCGTACCTGACATCTACAAAGCGATGATCGACGGCGAAGCCAACGCCAGCGTGGAGCTGACGCCAAACATGGCGGGCCCGGCATTCGACGCGCTGGAGAAATTCAAGAAAGACGGCACCCTGCCTGAGAAGGTGACGGTCACCAAGTCCACGCTCTACCTGCCGGACACGGCGAAAGAAGAGTTAGAGAAGAAGAAAAATATGGGCTATTAAGCCCGTCTGAACATGCCGGGTGGCGCTACGCTTACCCGGCCTACGATACGCTCTTTTGTAGGCCGGATAAGCGTAGCGCCATCCGGCTTGATGCAGGGGGAAACCATGACCACTGAACAACACCAGGAAATCCTCCGCACAGAGGGCTTGAGTAAATTCTTCCCCGGCGTGAAGGCGCTGGATAACGTCGATTTCAGCCTGCGGCGCGGCGAAATTATGGCGCTGCTGGGCGAGAACGGCGCGGGAAAATCGACGCTGATTAAAACCCTGACCGGCGTTTATCACGCCGACCGCGGCACCATCTGGCTGGAAGGCAACGCCATTTCGCCGAAAAATACCGCCCATGCCCAACAGCTGGGGATCGGGACGGTCTACCAGGAAGTGAACCTGCTGCCGAATATGTCGGTGGCGGATAACCTGTTTATTGGCCGCGAACCTCGGCGTTTTGGCCTGCTGCGCCGTAAAGAGATGGAGGCGCGGGCGACGAACCTGATGGAATCGTACGGCTTCTCCCTCGACGTTCGCGAGCCGCTGAACCGCTTTTCCGTGGCGATGCAGCAGATCGTCGCCATTTGCCGCGCGATCGATCTCTCGGCGAAAGTCCTGATCCTCGACGAACCCACCGCCAGTCTCGATACCCAGGAAGTCGAGATGCTTTTTACCCTGATGCGCCAGCTGCGCGACCGGGGCGTCAGCCTGATCTTCGTCACCCATTTCCTCGATCAGGTCTACGAGGTGAGCGATCGCATTACGGTGCTGCGCAACGGCAGCTTTGTCGGCTGCCGCGAAACCCGCGAGCTGCCGCAGATCGAGCTGGTGAAAATGATGCTGGGCCGCGAGCTGGAAACCAACGCCCTTCAGCGCGCAGGGCGCACGCTGCTGAGCGAGAAGCCGGTCGCCGCCTTCAGCAACTACGGCAAAAAAGGGACGATCGCGCCGTTTAACCTTGAGGTGCGGCCAGGCGAAATTGTCGGGCTGGCGGGCCTGCTAGGGTCAGGCCGGACCGAAACCGCCGAGGTGATCTTCGGCATCAAGCCTGCCGACAGCGGCAGCGCGCTGATCAAGGGCAAACCGCAAACCCTGCGGTCGCCGCATCAGGCCTCCTGCCTGGGCGTGGGATTCTGCCCGGAAGACCGGAAAACGGACGGTATTATCGCCGCCGCCTCGGTGCGGGAAAATATCATTCTGGCGCTACAGGCGCAGCGCGGCTGGCTGCGTCCGATCCCTAAGCGCGAGCAAAACGCCATTGCCGAGCGCTTTATCCGCCAGCTCGGCATCCGCACGCCGAGCGCGGAACAGCCGATTGAATTTCTCTCCGGCGGTAACCAGCAAAAAGTCCTGCTTTCGCGCTGGCTGCTGACCAAACCCCAGTTCCTGATCCTCGACGAGCCGACGCGCGGCATTGACGTCGGCGCGCACGCCGAAATTATCCGGCTTATCGAAACCCTGTGCGCGGACGGGCTGGCGCTGCTGGTTATCTCGTCCGAGCTGGAAGAGCTGGTGGGCTATGCCGATCGCGTCATCATCATGCGCGATCGCAAACAGGTGGCTGAGATCCCGCTGGATAAGCTGTCCGTTCCGGCGATCATGAATGCCATCGCGGCATAAGGAGTGAATCGTGATGCCCCGTTCGCTTTCGCAAACCGGTGAGTCAAAGCGCCGCTTCAGCTGGCCAACCGGCACGCCGCAAATCGCGGCGCTGCTGGTGGTGTTGCTGGTGGATAGCCTGGTCGCGCCGCATTTTTTCCAGATTATCGTGCAGGATGGCCGCCTGTTTGGCAGCCCGATTGATATTTTAAACCGTGCCGCCCCCGTGGCGCTGCTGGCCATCGGGATGACGCTGGTCATCGCTACCGGCGGGATTGACCTCTCCGTTGGCGCGGTGATGGCTATCGCCGGGGCCACGGCAGCCTCAATGACCGTGGCCGGACACAGCCTGCCGGTTGTTTTACTGGCGGCCTTAGGCACCGGCGTGCTGGCAGGACTATGGAACGGCATTCTGGTCGCGGTGCTGAAAATTCAGCCCTTTGTCGCCACCCTCATTCTAATGGTGGCCGGGCGCGGCGTCGCGCAGCTCATCACCTCCGGACAGATTGTCACCTTTAACTCCCCGAGCCTGGCGTGGCTCGGCAGCGGCAACCTTCTGTTCTTCCCGACGCCGGTGATGATTGCCCTGGTGACGTTAGTGGTGTTCTGGCTCTTTACCCGCAAAACGGCGCTGGGGATGTTCATTGAGGCCGTTGGGATCAACATCCGCGCCGCGCGCAACGCCGGGGTCAACACGCGGCTGATGGTGATGCTGACCTACGTGCTGAGCGGTATTTGCGCCGCCATCGCCGGGATCATCGTTGCGGCGGATATTCGCGGGGCCGATGCCAACAACGCCGGGCTCTGGCTGGAGCTGGACGCGATCCTCGCGGTGGTGATCGGCGGCGGGTCGCTGATGGGCGGACGCTTTAACCTGCTGCTCTCGGCGATCGGCGCCCTGATCATTCAGGGCATGAACACCGGGATCCTGCTTTCGGGATTCCAGCCGGAGCTTAACCAGGTGGTGAAAGCGGTAGTCGTGCTCTGCGTGCTTGTCGTCCAGTCGCCGCGCTTTGTCAGCATCATTAAGGGGATCCGTGGCCATGATAAAACGTAATTTACCGCTAACGATCACGCTGGGCGTGTTTGTGCTGGGCTATCTCTACTGTCTGACCCAGTTCCCCGGCTTTGCCTCGACGCGCGTGATCTGCAATATCCTGACCGATAACGCCTTTTTAGGCATCATCGCCGTCGGCATGACGTTTGTGATCCTCTCTGGCGGGATCGACCTCTCCGTCGGCTCGGTGATCGCCTTTACGGGCGTGTTCCTCGCGAAGGCGATCGGCTTCTGGGGGATCTCCCCGCTGGTGGCGTTTCCGCTGGTGCTGGCGATGGGCTGCGCGTTTGGCGCCTTTATGGGGCTGCTGATCGACGCGTTAAAAATTCCGGCGTTTATCATTACCCTCGCGGGCATGTTCTTCCTGCGCGGCGTGAGTTACCTGGTGTCGGAGGAGTCGATTCCGATTAACCATCCGGTGTACGACACGCTCTCCAGCCTGGCGTGGAAAATTCCCGGCGGCGGACGGCTGAGCGCGATGGGGCTGCTGATGCTGGGCGTGGTAGTCGTTGGCATCTTCCTTGCCCACCGTACCCGGTTTGGCAATCAGGTTTACGCGATTGGCGGTAACGCCACGTCGGCTAACCTGATGGGGATCTCGACCCGCAGCACCACCATACGCATCTATATGCTCTCAACCGGCCTGGCGACGCTGGCGGGTATCGTCTTCTCGGTGTATACCCAGGCGGGCTACGCCCTTGCAGGCGTGGGCGTGGAGCTGGACGCGATTGCCTCCGTGGTGATTGGCGGCACGCTGCTCAGCGGTGGGGTGGGGACGGTGCTGGGAACGCTGTTCGGCGTGGCGATCCAGGGGCTGATACAAACCTATATCAACTTTGACGGCACGCTCAGCTCGTGGTGGACGAAGATCGCCATCGGCATTCTGCTGTTTATTTTTATTGCCCTGCAGCGGGGGCTGACGGTGCTCTGGGAGAACCGTCAAAGCTCGCCTGTTACCCGCGTAAACACATCGATAACAGAGCGATAACACGCTGAATTTGCTTAAAGTCTAAACATTTTCCGGTAGCGGCCGATAACCTTTTTTTCTGTCCAGAAATATCTCGCTACCGGAAATAATATCATGCTTAAAACGCTATCGATTCGTACCGGCTTGCTCTCTTTACTGGCCGTTATGACCCTTCTGCTGCTGATTGTCAGCGGCATCGGCATTTATGCCCTCACGCAGAGTTCTTCTTCACTGCAGCGCATCAATCACCTACAGGGTGAGCAGATGGTGCAGCTAAATTCAGGCTATACGCTGATCCTGCGCGCGCGCAATGAGGCGGGCCAGGCCGTCCGCATGATGGAAATCGGCCTGCTGGACGATGCGGCCAACGCGGTAAAAAACATCAATCAGGAAGTTGCCCTGGCCCAGAAAACGCTGAAAGGCGTGATCGACGGCGGCGTGGCTGACGAGCAGGGGCAGCGGCTGCTTGATAAGGTGGCGGCTAGCCTGGCGACCTATAACCAGCAGGGGATCAACCCGATGCTGAAAACCCTGAATGACCAGAGCGCGGACGGGTATTACGATCTCCTGGAGAAGACGCTGATTCCGGTGGCGAAGCAGTTTGATAACGACATGCAGGCGTTTCAGAAGTGGAGCGAAGCGCGTGGTCAGGCGGAAGTGACCGCCGTGCAGGCAAGCAAAACCCGCGTCCTGATCCTGATTATCGTCGCCGCGCTGCTGACGGCGGGCATCATCGTCCTCGCCTGGCTGGCGCTGCGCCATATGCTGCTCAAGCCGCTCTCGGCCTCGATTGTTCAGCTGGAAAATGTGGCGGCAGGCGATTTAACCCATACGCTGACGGCACCCGCGAGCCAGGAGTTTAACCGCCTCAACGCGGTGATAGAGGAGATGCGGCACTCGCTGATGAACTCGGTTCTGCGGGTACGCGATGCCAGCGCGCAAATTGATACCGGCAGCCGCGAGCTGACGCTGGGAAACCGCGATCTTGCCGAGCGTACGGAATCTACCGCCACGTCGCTGGAGCAGACGGCGGCCAGCATGGAGCAGATCACCGCGACGGTGAAGCTCAACGCCGATAACGCCGAGCAGGCGCACCAGCTGGCCAGGTCGGTCTCCGACACGGCCGATCACGGCAGCGAAATGGTCTGCTATGTGATTGAAAAAATGCGCGATATCTCCGGCAGCTCGGCGCGCATCGCCGATATCCTGAGCGTGATCGACGGCATTGCCTTCCAGACCAATATTCTGGCGCTTAACGCCTCCGTGGAAGCGGCGCGCGCGGGCGAGCAGGGGCGCGGGTTTGCCGTCGTCGCGGGTGAAGTGCGCAACCTGGCCAGCCGCAGCGCCGACGCGGCGAAAGAGATCCGCTCCCTTATCAGCGATTCGCAGACCCACGTTAACGAGGGCAGCGAGCTGGCCCAGCAGGCTGGCGAAACGATGGATGAGATCGCAACCGAAGTGCTGCGCATGACCAAACTGATGCGTGAAATTGCCACCGCGTCTCAGGAGCAGAGCCGCGGCATTGAGCAGGTGAATATTGCGGTGAATCAGATGGACGAAACCGCGCAGCAGAATGCGGCGCTGGTGCAGCAATCCTCCGCCGCGACCCGCTCCCTTGAGGAGCAGTCGCGCCAGCTGATGGAAGCCATGTCATCCTTCAAAGTGTCGGCTCAGACCGCGGCATAATATTCTCGCGCTCCGGCACGTTCTGTGTCGGGGCTTTATTTCGTGCTGAATTAACGCCTGCTATATTATCGTGAATTTCACCCATTAATATTTCCAGCGAGCGGGTCAAATCTAACGCTTTTTCCGTCGGCTCAAGATATAAACCTTTGCGGTAAAATAATGGTTCATCAAAGAGTTGGTTAAAGCGCTTTAATGCCAGACTCACCGCCGGGCGGGACATCTCCAGGCGCAGCGAGGCCTTCGCCATGCTGCCGCAGCGGACGATTTCAATAAATACGGGGATAAGATTTAAATCTATACCGGTAGTCGCACGGGAATAATTTTTCATTGCGATTCTGCTCCACGAAATATCTGGCAAACTGTTATGGAAATAATGCAGGAGCAGTGGTGAATATTAAAGCGTGTTTTTTATAAACACTTATACGGTAAAATATATAAATGTGTTGGGGAGCCTGACAGGCTCCCCGGGAGAGAGATTACGCGTCCGGGAACTCACGGATAAAACGTTCAACGTCTTCAACCATGTGGTTGTTGCCGACGAAGAATGAACGGCGCTGGTGAAGGCTTTCCGGCACGATCTCCAGAATACGCTCTTTACCGTCGCTGGCCTTGCCGCCCGCCTGTTCGGCGAGGAACGCCATCGGGTTGCATTCGTACAGCAGGCGCAGCTTTCCGTCCGGGTGGCTGGCGGTGCTTGGGTAGAGGTAGATGCCGCCTTTCAGCAGGTTACGGTGGAAATCCGCAACCAGCGATCCAATATAGCGGGAGGTGTACGGGCGCTGCGTCGCTTTATCTTCTTCCTGGCAGAATTTGATGTACTTCTTCACGCCGTTCGGGAAGCGGATGTAGTTGCCTTCGTTGATGGAGTAGGTGTTGCCCTTCTCCGGGAAGCGCATGCGTTCCTGGCTCAGACAGAAAACGCCCAGTGACGGATCGTACGTAAAGGCGTGCACCCCGCAGCCGGTGGTGTAAACCAGCATGGTGGAGGAGCCATAAACGACGTAACCCGCAGCAACCTGGTTAATACCCGGCTGCAGGAAATCTTCTTCGGTCACCGGCGTGCCAACAGGCGTGACGCGGCGGTAGATGGAGAAAATGGTACCGACAGAAACGTTGACGTCGATGTTTGAGGAGCCGTCGAGCGGATCCATCAGAACAACGTATTTCGCGTGTTCACACCCTTCGAAAACAACAATTTCATCTTCTTCTTCAGAGGCGATACCCGCAACGATGTCGCGCGCGCGCAGTGCAGCTTTCAATTTTTCATTTGCGAACAGATCGAGCTTCTGTTGAACCTCGCCCTGAACGTTCTCGGCACCGCTGGCACCCAGGATATCGACCAGACCGGCCTTGTTGATATCGCGGTGGATGATCTTAGCGCCCAGCTTTATTGCCGACAGCAAAGCAGTGAGTTCACCGGTAGCATGAGAGAACTCGTGCTGCTTTTCGACAATAAATTCACCTAACGTTTTCATAACACTTTCCCTGCATCTTTGTGAGTAGAGCGATTGTATGTTCACTAAAACGACTAAAGCCCAACAATCTTAACAAATATTCAAATAGTAGCGCAGAGGTGAATCGCGCCAGCAGGATACGGATTTACCTGAAATGCGTTTCACAGCCGCTAACATGTGAGTAAAATGTGCGCCACATTGAAGAAGGATAGTGACGTATGCGCATTCATATATTGGGGATTTGTGGCACTTTCATGGGCGGACTGGCAATGCTGGCGCGCTCGCTGGGCCATGAAGTGACAGGTTCGGACGCCAATGTGTATCCGCCAATGAGCACACTTCTGGAGAAGCAGGGCATCTCTTTAATTCAGGGCTACGATGCCGGCCAGCTGGATCCCGAGCCGGACCTGGTGATCATTGGCAACGCCATGACCCGCGGCAATCCGTGCGTTGAGGCGGTACTGGAACGCAATATTCCGTTCATGTCCGGCCCGCAGTGGCTGCACGATTTCGTCCTGCGTGACCGCTGGGTGGTTGCCGTTGCCGGTACCCACGGCAAAACGACCACCGCGGGGATGGCGACCTGGATCCTCGAAGCCTGCGGCTACAAGCCGGGCTTCGTGATCGGCGGCGTGCCGGGTAATTTCGAGGTTTCTGCACGTCTGGGCGACAGCCCGTTCTTTGTGATCGAAGCCGACGAGTATGACTGCGCGTTCTTCGACAAGCGCTCCAAGTTCGTGCACTACTGCCCGCGCACGCTGATCCTCAACAACCTTGAGTTTGACCACGCGGATATTTTCGACGATCTGAAAGCGATCCAGAAACAGTTCCACCACCTGGTGCGCATTGTTCCGGGCCAGGGCCGCATCATCCTGCCGGAAAACGACATCAACCTGAAGCAGACCCTGGCAATGGGCTGCTGGAGCGAGCAGGAGCTGGTGGGTGAGCAGGGCCACTGGCAGGCGAAGAAGCTCAACGCCGATGCCTCCGAGTGGGAAGTGCTGCTCGACGGTGAAAAAGTGGGTGAGGTGAAGTGGGGCCTGGTGGGCGAACACAATATGCACAACGGCCTGATGGCCATTGCTGCGGCGCGTCACGTCGGCGTACTGCCTGCGGATGCGGCGAATGCGCTGGGCTCGTTTATCAACGCCCGTCGCCGTCTGGAACTGCGCGGTGAAGCCCACGGCGTCACCGTGTATGACGATTTTGCGCACCACCCGACGGCGATCCTGGCAACGCTTGCCGCCCTGCGCGGCAAGGTCGGCGGCACGGCCCGCATTCTGGCGGTGCTGGAACCGCGCTCGAACACCATGAAGATGGGCATCTGCAAAGACGACCTGGCGCCGTCGTTGGGACGCGCCGATGAGGTCTTCCTGCTGCAGCCGCAGCATATTCCGTGGCAGGTGGCGGAAGTGGCCGATGCCTGCATTCAGCCTGCGCACTGGAGTGCGGATGTGGATGCGCTCGCGGATATGGTGGTGAAAGCCGCTCAGCCCGGCGACCACATTCTGGTGATGAGCAACGGCGGTTTTGGTGGGATCCATCAGAAGCTGCTGGACGGCCTGGCGAAGAAAGCGGAAGCGGCCGCCGACGCGTAAAAAAAAAGCCCGGTGGCGCTAACGCTTACCGGGCCTACATCCTTCTCTGCTCCCTCTCCCCTCTGGGGAGAGGGCCGGGGTGAGGGAACAGGCGCTACGAATGTTACTCGTCGTTCTCAGACAGCTCGCGCAGATACTGGAAAATCAGGCGCGCAGACTTCGGCGGCTTATTCCCTTCTTTCTCTTTCTTCGCGTTGCGGATCAACGAACGCAGCTGCTGGCGGTCGGCATCCGGCCACAGGTTCAGCACTTCCGGTACGGCATCATCACCCTGTTCAATCAGGCGATCGCGGATCTGCTCAAGCTTATGGAAAAAGGCAACCTGCTGGTTATGGCGGTTTTTCAGCTTGTCCAGCGCCTGGCGGATCGGATCGACGTCGCGCTGACGCAGCATTTTCCCGATAAGCTGAAGCTGGCGACGACGGCCTTCTTTTTTGATTTTCTGTGCCAGTTCAATGGCATCACGCAGATCCTGGTCGAGCGGGATCTTGTCCAGCGCGTTTTTACCCAGTTCTACCATTTCTGCGCCAAGCTGTTTTAACTCTTCGGCGTCACGTTTAATTTCACTTTTACTGACCCAGATGATCTCATCATCTTCGTCTTCGATGTCATCACCGGGAACGTCGTCGAGCCAGTCTTCGGGCTGCTTAGTCATGTCAGGCTCCTTAAAAAAAGAGGCTAATGTTACCAGTTAAGACGCGCACTGAAAAACGGTTCTCTGTTAGACTTCAGTTAACTCTCTCTTACAGTATGGCATTTGCGATGAAAGTAACCTCACAAGTTGAAGCGCAGCGTAAGATTCTGGAAGAAGCCGTCTCCACCGCGCTGATGCTTGCTTCAGAAAAATCAGATGGCGCCGAAGTGGCGGTCAGTAAAACCACCGGCATCAGCGTGAGCACCCGCTATGGTGAAGTGGAGAACGTAGAATTCAACAGCGACGGCGCGCTGGGGATCACGGTCTATCACCAGAATCGCAAAGGCAGCGCGTCATCCACCGATCTCAGCCCGGACGCCATTGCCCGTACGGTGCAGGCGGCGCTGGATATTGCCCGCTATACCTCGCCGGATCCTTACGCCGGCGTGGCGGATAAAGATCTGTTGGCCTTTGACGCGCCGGATCTCGATCTTTTCCACCCGGCGGAGGTGACCCCGGACGAAGCCATCGAGCTGGCCGCGCGCGCCGAGCAGGCTTCCCTGCAGGCCGATAAGCGCATCACCAATACCGAAGGCGGCAGCTTCAACAGCCACTACGGCATCAAGGTATTCGGCAACAGCCACGGCATGCTCCAGGGCTACTGCTCTACCCGTCATTCGCTCTCCAGCTGCGTCATCGCCGAAGAGAACGGCGACATGGAGCGCGACTACGCCTACACCATTGGCCGCGCGCTGGGAGATTTGCAGTCTCCGGAGTGGGTCGGAAAAGAGTGCGCCGAGCGCACGCTGTCCCGCCTGTCGCCGCGCAAGCTCTCCACCATGAAGGCCCCGGTGATTTTTGCCAACGAAGTGGCAACCGGCCTGTTTGGCCATCTGGTGGGCGCTATCGCAGGCGGATCCGTTTACCGTAAATCGACCTTCCTGCTCGACTCGCTGGGCAAGCAGATCCTGCCGGAATGGCTGACCATCGAAGAGCATCCCCACCTGCTGAAAGGGCTGGCCTCCACGCCGTTCGACAGCGAAGGCGTGCGTACCGAGCGGCGCGATATCGTCAAAGATGGCGTGCTGACCCAGTGGCTGCTGACCAACTACTCCGCGCGCAAGCTGGGGCTGAAAAGCACCGGCCACGCGGGCGGCATCCACAACTGGCGCATTGCCGGACAGGGCCTCAACTTTGAGCAAATGCTGAAAGAGATGGGCACCGGTCTGGTAGTGACCGAGCTGATGGGCCAGGGCGTAAGCGGCATTACCGGCGACTACTCGCGCGGTGCGGCGGGCTTCTGGGTGGAAAACGGCGAAATTCAGTATCCGGTGAGCGAAATCACGATTGCCGGCAACCTGAAGGACATGTGGCGCAACATCGTTACGGTCGGTAACGATATTGAAACACGTAGCAATATACAGTGTGGTTCTGTGTTACTGCCGGAAATGAAAATCGCCGGTCAGTAATACCCGTAATGGCGTGTTAATAATAAAAAAGGAAGTGAGCAATGCGTAAACACCTGTTAGCGATCGTCGCAGCTTCAACGCTGGTTCTTGGCTCTTCTGCGTTTGCTGCCGATCTTGAAGAAGACATGGGCATCCTCGGGCAAAACCTGAAGGTGGTGCAAAAGACCGACAATGCGGCGGAAATGAAAGACGCCCTGACCAAAATGCGTGAAGCCGCGCTGGACGCCCAAAAAGCGACGCCACCGAAGCTGGAAAGCAAAGCGGCAGACAGTGCAGAGATGAAGGACTATCGTCACGGCTTTGACGTGCTGGTCGGCCAGATCGACGGCGCGCTGAAGCTGGCAAACGAAGGCAAAGTGAAAGAAGCCCAGGCGGCGGCCGAGCAGTTTGTGACCACGCGCAACACGTACCATAAAAAGTATCGTTAATTGGGTGCCTGAGCTGTACGTCCTTTCTCCGTATGCGGAGGCGCATTACGCGCCTCCGCATCTTTGCTCCCTACTGGCCGGAGCGACAATCCATCCGCGCTGTCACTTCAAGCGAGCCGTTTCGAAAACGGATCTCACACAGTGTTTTCCTCGTCACCAGCGTTAAGATGATTATCGTCAAAGAAATAATCATCAAAACCCCGATACTTGGGGATTGGCGTTTCATGGATGCCTCCTTGCTTTAAAGCGGGCGAGGTAGCAAACATCACGTGGCTAGACGTGTCGTTTACAGCCCCGTCCTGATTTAAATTCAGGTAGGGGCTTTCCACTTTCCGTCCCATGCCTGAGACGGTCAGTCTCAAGCACCCGCCGCCACTCTACCCAATCCCCATAAGAAAACCTTATCCACGTCACATTTCTACGAGCCTGCTCGGAATCTTTTCCACTCTGATTACCCATTCGTTGCCGCTTAATAGCGTGATATTCATCACGTAAATACAGCGGTTTATCCAGATTCACCGCATTTATGTGGCACAGATCACTGCTGCGGCTCGCCTTTCCACTTCGAAGTGGAAAACAACTCGCTACAAACAATTCCCCCCCAACGTTAGTTTTATTCCAGAGCCATTAACGGGGTAAGACCAGTGATTAACGGAGCGGTAATGAACGACGTTGGGGAACAGACGGTGCAAACAGAACAACTCGCAAACACCATGCTGCAGCAGGTCTATGCCCTGCTGGCCCGGAACAACATCATCCCCAACGCGGTACAGGAGCAGATGCTCACCTCCCACGTCCGCGCCATGGCGCACCGGTCCGTGACCGGCGAGCCGCTGCCGGAGGTCGAAGCGGAGCTGTTCGACGAAATTTCACCCGATTCAATGCGGCTCGCCCGTGAAGTGGTCGCGCAGTTTGGCAATCTTCCTGATGAAGAAGCCTGGCTGCTCTCCGTTCACTTTGAAGTCGCGAAAGACAACCTTTAAGGAGCAACACATGGAACAGATTACAGTCGTGATTGGCGATCGCCTGGGTAAAGGTCAGAAAGTGGCGGCCGGTGTGGAAAAAGCCGGTGGACGCGCGGTGGTTGTGCCGGGCATGGCGGCGGATATGAAGCTCGGCGACGTGATGAAGGCGGAAAACGCCACCTTCGGCATCTCCTTCTGCGGCAGCGGCGGCGCAGGTGCCATCACCGCGCAAACTAAGTATGGCTACAAGGCAAAATACGGCATGCGTTCCGTGGACGAGGGCGTCACCGCCATCAACGAAGGCTGCAACGTGCTGGGCTTTGGCTTTATGGATAAAGAAGAGCTGGGCGAGCGTCTGGTGCAGGCGTGGCAGAAGAAATACGGCGCATAAGCATGAAAGAACAGTTCACAACCACGGTGAGAGTGAAGGGGAAAGGCGACGCTAAAGCGCGCGCCTTTGCCGACGCGCTCAACCACGTTCAGGCCGCGGTGATGAAAGCCTCACCGCATATCTTACTGCGTATTGAGCCACAGGATGTGCAGGTCGTTCAGGCGCAAGAAGCGGTGCGAAAAGAAGCGTTTCTGTTCTTCTTTCTGCGCCGGGAAAGACGCACCTACAGCGTGGAGCTGGATGTGACCGTCAACGTGACCGCCATCAATCTCGATCGGGTGGATTTCGTCACGCAACGCTGATTATTCATAAAAGGGCAGACTGATGTTCTTAATTATATTAATAAAATCGCTCATCATCGGCGGCCTGGTAGGCGTCGGTGTCGGGGCCGGGGCTGCACGCATGTTTCATGCGCCTACCACTCAGGGTATGGGCGCGTTTCGTACGTTGGGAGAACTGAACTCCTGCGAAGGGGATCCGGCGTCCCACTTCTCCTTTGGGTTAGGTTTCTTCTTTAACGCCTGGGCCTCTTCCGTGGCCGCAGGGGCTTTCACACAGGACGTCGACCACCGCATCATCCCAAACTGGGGCGCGGCGGCACTGATGATCAAAAACCGTAACGTCGGCGAAACGCTGCACGACCCGCGCAAAATGGCGATTGCCTGCGGCGTGATCGGCATGATCGTCGTCACCTTCCTTAACCTGACCGCCTCCTCCGTTCCCGCTGCGCTTCAGGTCACCGCCGTGAAGGTGCTGGTGCCTGCGGCAAACCTGCTGGTCAATACCGTGATGCCGGTGATCTTCTGGCTGGCGGCCATCGACGCGGGTAAAAAATCGGGCTTCTGGGCGACTATTTTCGGCGGCGCGGCGCAGCTGATCATGGGCAACGCCGTACCGGGCCTGGTGCTGGGGATCCTGATCGGTAAAGGCGTGGAAGAGAGCGGCTGGAACCACGTCACCAAAGTGATGATGGCGGCGATCGTTCTGCTCTTCGTGCTGAGCGGCTTCTTCCGCGGCTTCGACATGAAGATGATCGAATCCTTCCACCTGACCGTGCCGAACTGGCTCGACATGATCCACAACTCGCTCAGCGGTAAATAACAGGAGCCTCGACATGGAACAGAATAAAGGTTTTTGGTATGCCGACTGGTCGTTCCCGATCTTCGTTGGCCTGCTCTCCTCCGGCGTCTTCGCCGGGACGCACATGTACTACCTCTACGGCATCGGCGCGTTTAACGAAGTGGCCTTCGTGGCGATGCTGAAAGCGGGCATTGATACCGGCGTTTACGGCGCGGTGGCGGCGTTCGGCGCAAGCTTCCTGTTTGCGCGCATCATTGAAGGGTCGCTGGTCGGCATTCTCGATATTGGCGGGGCGATTCAGACCGGCGTGGGCCTCGGCGTTCCGGCGCTGCTGCTGGGTGCGGGCATCATGTTCCCGGTGACCAACTTCATTGCCGCGCTGATTACCGGCCTGGTGATTGGCCTGGCGATTGGCTACGTCATTATCCTGGCGCGTAAGTTCACCATCAACCAGAGCAACTCCACCTACGGCGCGGACGTGATGATGGGCGCGGGTAACGCCTCCGGCCGCTTCCTCGGGCCGTTGATTATCCTCAGCGCCATGACCGCCTCCATTCCTATCGGCGTCGGCTCCCTGCTGGGGGCGCTGGTGTTCTACATCTGGCAGAAGCCGATCACCGGTGGCGCCATTCTTGGTGCAATGCTGCTGGGCTGGCTGTTCCCGGTCGCCCTTTAATACCTGCGGGCGCTGCGGCGCCCGCCTTACCAGGAGATCCTCATGTTTGATTTACTCCTGCGCCGTGCGCGCCTTGCCGACGATACCCTGACCGATATCGCCATTCAGGACGGGAAGATCGCCGCGACGGGCGACATTATCGCCCCCGCGCGTAAAACGGTTGAGCTGAACGGCGACGTGTTCGTCAGCGCAGGCTGGATTGACTCCCACGTTCACTGCTACCCGAACTCGCCGATTTACCACGACGAGCCGGACAGCGTGGGCATTGCCACCGGCGTCACTACCGTGGTGGACGCAGGCAGTACCGGTGCCGACGACGTGGATGATTTCTATAACATTACCCGCAAAGCCTCCACCGAGGTGTTTGCCCTGCTCAACATCTCCCGCGTGGGGCTGATTGCCCAGAACGAGCTGGCCAATATGGCGAATATTGACGCCGACGCGGTGAAGCAGGCGGTGACGCGCCACCCGGATTTTATCGTCGGCCTGAAGGCGCGCATGAGCAGCAGCGTGGTCGGTGAAAACGGCATTACGCCGCTGGAACGCGCGAAAGCCATTCAGAAAGAGAACGGCGACCTGCCGCTGATGGTGCACATCGGCAACAACCCGCCGAACCTCGACGAGATTGCCGAACTGCTCAGCTCCGGCGACATCATTACCCACTGCTACAACGGCAAACCCAACCGCATTCTGACGCCGTCCGGCGAGCTGCGCGCCTCCATCACCTCCGCCCTGAAGCGCGGCGTGCGTCTGGACGTGGGCCACGGTACGGCGAGCTTCAGCTTTGAGGTGGCGAAACGCGCCATCGCGATGGGCATTCTGCCGCACACCATCAGCTCGGATATCTACTGCCGCAACCGCATTAACGGCCCGGTAGGAAGCCTGGCGAGCGTGATGTCGAAGTTTCTCGCCATCGGCATGTCCTTGCCGCAGGTGATTGACTGCGTCACCGCCAACGCCGCAGACGGCCTGCGCCTGACGCGCAAGGGCCGCATCCAGCCGGGTCTTGACGCCGACCTGACGCTGTTCACGCTCAAACGCCAGCCGACGGTGCTGACGGATGCTGAAAACGACAGCCTGCAGGCTGAACACATTCTGGTGCCGCTTGCCGCGATCCGCGCGGGCAAGGGCTACATGACCGAACAAGGGAGCACGGAACATGTCTTCGATTTATGAGAAGTACCATTTAAAGCAGGTTATCAACACCTCTGGCCGCATGACGGCGCTGGGCGTCTCCACGCCGCGCCCGGAGGTGGTGCAGGCGGCGATGGACGGCATGAATCACTATTTCGAGATGAAGGACCTGGTCAATAAAACCGGGGAGTACATCGCGAAGCTGCTGGACGTGGAGGGGGCGACGGTGGTCTCCTGCGCGTCGGCGGGCATTGCCCAGTCCGTGGCGGCGGTGCTGGTGAAAGACAGCGACTGGCTGCTGGAAAACCTGCACGTGACCCCGATTGAGAACAACGAGATCGTCCTGCCGAAAGGCCACAACGTGAACTTTGGCGCGCCGGTGGGCACCATGGTGGCGCTGGGCGGCGGCAGGCTGGTGGAAGCGGGCTACGCCAACGAATGCTCCGCCGATCAGCTGGCGGCGGCGATCACCCCGCGCACGGCAGCGATCATGTACATTAAATCGCACCACTGCGTGCAGAAAAGCATGCTCAGCGTCGAGCAGGCGGCGGTTGTGGCGCGCAAGCACGATCTGCCACTGATCGTTGACGCGGCGGCGGAAGAAGATCTCCATACCTATTACCGTTCCGGCGCGGACCTGGTGATTTACAGCGGCGCGAAGGCAATTGAAGGGCCGACCAGCGGGCTGGTGATCGGCAAGACCCAGTACGTTGAGTGGGTGAAGCGGCAGACGGCGGGCATTGGCCGCGCGATGAAGGTGGGCAAAGAGGGCATTCTCGGCCTGACCTGCGCCATCGAACACTACCTGACGGCGACCAAAGAGAGCGGCGCCGAGATGGTGGCGAAGATGACGCCGTTTATCGACGCGCTTAACACCCTGAACGGCGTCACCGCGCGCGTAGTCTGGGACAGCGCCGGGCGCGACATCGCGCGAGCGGAAATTAAGTTTGACGAAGCCGCAACCGGCGTCGGCACGGGCGACCTGGTGGCGAAGCTGAAGCAGGGGGAATACGCCATTTACTTCCGCGGCTACAAGGCTAACGAAGGGATTATCGAAGCGGACGTGCGCAGCGTAAACGCTGACCAGCTGAACGTAGTGTACCGCCGCATTAGCGAAGTATTAGGACAGGAGAAAAACGCATGAAACTGACCCCCAACTTTTACCGTGACCGCGTCTGCCTGAACGTGCTGGCGGGCTCAAAAGCCAACGCCAGCGCCATCTACGAGGCGGCGGAAGGCCACGTGCTGGTGGGCGTGCTCTCCAAAAATTACCCGGACGTGGCCAGCGCGGTGGCGGATATGCGCGAGTACGCGGCGCTGATTGATAATGCGCTCTCGGTTGGCCTGGGCGCGGGGGATCCGAACCAGTCCGCGATGGTGAGCGAGATCTCCCGTCAGGTGCAGCCGCAGCACGTGAATCAGGTCTTTACCGGCGTCGCCACCAGCCGCGCGCTGCTGGGGCAGAATGACTCCGTGGTCAACGGTCTGGTCTCGCCGACCGGTACCGTCGGGATGGTAAAAATCTCCACCGGCCCGCTGAGCAGCGCGGCACCAGACGGTATCGTGCCGGTTGAAACCGCGATTGCCCTGCTGAAAGACTTCGGCGGCAGCTCGATCAAATACTTCCCGATGGGCGGCCTGAAGTGCCGTGACGAATACCAGGCGGTGGCGGAAGCCTGCGCCCGCCACGACTTCTGGCTGGAGCCGACGGGCGGTATCGATCTGGAAAACTATGAAGAGATCCTGCAGATCGCCCTCGACGCGGGCGTGAGCAAAATCATCCCGCATATTTACAGCTCGATTATCGACAAGGCCAGCGGCGACACGCGTCCGGAAGACGTGCGTACGCTGCTGGCGATGACGAAGAAGCTGGTTAAGTAATAACACCCAAAGGAGCCACCATGCACACCCGTAACCTGCTCGTCGCTTCACTCTCTTTGCTCGCCACCGCGGCCATCGCCCAGCCGCAGTTCGCCTGGGTCGGCACCTACAACCCCAACGGCGAAGGGCTGTACCGCTTTACCGTCGACCCGCAAACCGGTGCGCTCGGCAATAAAACGCTGGTGAGCAAGCTGCCGAACGCCGCGCAGCTTACCCTCGCGAAAGATGGCAAAACGCTCTACCTGGCAAGCGAAGTGGAGCAGGGCGTGGTGCAGGCGCTGCGCGTCGGCGATAACGGGGAACTGAACGAGCTGAATCAGGTGGCGTCCGGCGGCGCGGGGCCGGTCTATCTTGCCCTGACGCCGAACGGCCAGAGCCTGCTGGTGGCAAACTACGTCAGCGGATCGATTGCCGTTTTGCCGATCAACGCAGACGGCAGCCTGGGGGAGGCCACGGACACGCATCAGGATCGGGGTGAACCGGGCGCGGCGAAGCCGGAAGCGGCAGCGGAGGGCAGTTTTGCCATCAGCGATCACAATGGCCCCCACGCGCACATGATCGCCGCCGATCCGAGCGGAAAGTACGTGTTCTCCACCGATCTGGGGTTAGATCGCATCTATCAGTACCGGTTTGACGATCGAACAGGGAAGCTGACCCCGAACGATCCGCCGTTTATCAGCGCCTCCTCGAAAGGGGCCGGGCCGCGCCACTTTGTCTTTACGCCGAAGGGCGATGCCCTGTGGCTGATTAACGAAGAGGCGTCCACGCTGACCCATTATACCGTGAACGCCAACGGCACCCTGAAAGAGGGCAAAACGCTTTCCGCCCTGCCGGAAGGGTACAAAGGCACCAGCTTTGCTGCCGGGCTCGCATTAAGCGCCGATGGCAAGCAGCTGTATGTGGCTAACCGTTTGCATAACAGCATCGGGCACTTTACCGTAACGGCAGAGGGCACGCTGACGCATCAGGACGACGTGTGGACGCGCGGCGACTACCCGCGCACCCTGACGCTCGACAAGCAGGGGCGCTGGCTGTACGTCATGAACCAGCGCAGCGACAACATTACCCGTTTCCGCGTCGGTCAGGACGGCAAGCTAGGCTTTGAGCCAGACTATACCCCGGTCGGCAGCCCATCCCAGATGGTCATTTCACCTTAAGCTGTAAGAGGACAAACTCGTGCGATTTCCGAACCAACGTTTAGCGCAACTTTTCGACCTGCTGCAAAACGAGACGCTGCCGCAGGACGAGCTGGCGCAGCGGCTGTCGGTCTCCACGCGAACCGTCCGTGCCGATATCACCGCCCTGAATGCGCTGCTGGCGAGCCACGGGGCGCAGTTTATCCTGAGCCGGGGCAACGGCTATCAGCTTAAAATTGACGATGCTGCCCGTTATCAGCAGCTACAGGCCTCCCACCCGCGCGCGCTGCGAATTCCCCGGACCGGGCCGGAGCGCGTGCATTATCTGGTGGTGCGTTTTCTGACCTCTGCGTTTTCACTCAAGCTTGAGGACCTGGCGGACGAGTGGTTCGTCAGCCGCGCCACGCTGCAAAGCGACATGGCGGAGGTGCGCGAGTGGTTTCATCGCTACAACCTGACGCTGGAAACGCGTCCTCGCCACGGCATGAAGCTGTTTGGCAGCGAGATGTCGACCCGCGCCTGCCTGACCGATCTGCTCTGGGAGCTGGCGCAGCAGGACAGCCTGAACCCGCTGGTGACCGACGTGGCGCTCAACGCCGGCGTGGCGGAGCAGATGGTGCCCGTGCTGCACGATGCCTTAACGCGTCACCATATTCGCCTCACCGACGAAGGCGAGCTGTTCCTGCGCCTCTACTGCGCGGTGTCGGTGCGCCGCATCAGCGAAGGTTACCCGCTGCCGGAATTCCACGCCGAAGACGTGGAAGAGAACGTGCGCGAGGCGGCGAAGGATATCGCGGTGACCATCCAGCGACTGGCGGGCAAGGCGCTTTCACCGTCGGAGGAGAGCTGGCTGTGCGTGCACATTGCGGCGCGGCAGATTCAGGAGATTGCCCCGAGCGCGATTAACGCGGATGACGACGAAGCGCTGGTTAACTACATCCTGCGCTACATCAACACCCACTATAACTACAACCTGCTCAGCGACGCGCAGCTGCACGCGGACCTGCTCACGCACATCAAAACCATGATCACCCGCGTGCGGTATCAAATCATGATCCCCAATCCGCTGCTGGATAACATTAAGCAGCACTATCCGATGGCGTGGGATATGACGCTCGCGGCGGTGTCGAGCTGGGGCAAATACACGCCGTATGCGATCAGCGAAAACGAGATTGGCTTCCTGGTACTGCATATTGGCGTCGGGCTGGAGCGTCACTACAACATCGGCTACCAGCGCCAGCCGCGCGTGCTGCTGGTCTGCGACGCCGGTAATGCCATGGTCCGCATGATTGAGGCGGTGCTACAGCGTAAATATCCCCAAATTGAGGTCACGCGCACGCTCACCCTGCGCGAGTACGAGCAGGTGGAATCGCTGAGCGAGGACTTTGTCATCGCCACCGCCCGCGTCAGCGAAAAGTCGAAACCGGTGGTGACGATCGCCCCGTTCCCGACCGACTATCAGCTGGAGCAGATCGGCAAGCTGGTGCTGGTGGACCGTACCCGCCCGTGGATGCTGGATAAATACTTCGACGCGGCCCATTTCCGCATTATTGATAAGCCTGTCGATCAGCAGACGCTGTTCCGGGAACTGTGCGCGCAGCTTGAAGGCGAGGGGTTTGTCGGCGCGGAGTTTCTGGACTCGGTCATTGAGCGTGAAGCCATCGTCAGCACCATGCTCGGCGACGGCATCGCGCTGCCGCACTCCCTCGGCCTGCTGGCGCAGAAAACGGTGGTCTATACCGTGCTGGCCCCGCACGGCGTGCAGTGGGGCGACGAAACCGCGCACGTCATCTTCCTGCTCGCCATCAGCAAAAGCGAATACGAAGAGGCGATGGCGATTTACGATATCTTTGTCACCTTCCTGCGTGAACGGGCCATGTCGCGGCTCTGCAGCTGCGGCGATTTTGCCGAGTTTAAGGCGGTGGCGATGGAGAGTTTGAGTCGGTTTTGAGAGGCGTTATCCAGAATTCGATGTAATGCGAATGTAATGCTAAACTGCATTACACATTCGATTTTACCGGAGGCATAATGGCCACGCTGAACGTCCGTCTCGATGACAAACTCAAAAACGAGGCTTATGCCGTGCTCGAAAAACTCAATATTACCCCAACGGAAGCGGTGCGATTGCTGTTTCAGTACGTCGCGGAGACGGGACGTATGCCAGTGAAAACGGTCACCATTAGCGACAGTGAAGATGAACTGATACAGACAGTCCGGGAGCGACTGGCTAATCCGCAAAAGGGAATTAAGGTTAGTCTGGATGACTTATGAACTGGCATTTGACCCGAGGGCGTTGAAGGAGTGGCATAAGCTGGGCGATACGGTGAAAGCCCAGTTTAAGAAAAAACTTGCCGACGTACTGGTTCACCCCAGGGTCGAATCCGCCCGCCTGCATGGACTGCCGGATTGCTACAAAATCAAACTCAAAGCGTCCGGCTATCGCCTGGTTTATCAAGTTCAGGACAGCGTTATAACGGTATTTGTTATCGCTATCGGTAAGAGAGAGAAATCAGCCGTCTATCATGATGCAAACAAACGGCTCTAACGCTCACCGCAAATGATGCACAACCTGGTTGCTGCTGCCGCGCCAGATGAGCGCCGGGTCTTTTAAATCCTGCACGAACTTGCCGTCGACCAGGACGTTAATCAGATCCACCACTTCCCTCTGAGCAGCGTTTAGCTCATTCAACGTGTAGCCTGTCCAGACCCAGATATCTTTTCCCGGACACTCTGCGCGAATGCGTTTCACTAATTTCAGAATATCCGGCACGTTTTGCGGGTGCAGGGGGTCGCCACCGGAAAGTGAGATCCCCTGACGCTGAATGCGCGTGTCGTTCAGGTCGCCGATGATTTTATCTTCCATCTCGGCGGTGAACGGCATGCCGGAATTCAGGCGCCAGGTGCTTTTGTTGTAGCAGCCGGGGCATTCGTGGACGCAGCCTGAGACAAACAGGGTGCAGCGGGTGCCGGGGCCGTTGACGATGTCGACGGGGTAGTACTGGTGATAGTTCATTGCGAATAACCACGCCGGGTGGCGCTGCGCTTACCCGGCCTACAAAAGTGAGCGGTTCGTAGGCCCGGTAAGCGCAGCGCCACCGGGCATGAACGTGGCAGCGGATTACCCGATCTGCCCATTCCCCAGATGCTTCACGCGGCGCTTCACCTCTTCCTGCTTGCCGGCGTTAAACGGACGCGCGTCCGGGCTGCCGAGATAGCCGCACACGCGGCGGGTCACGGAAACGCGGGCCGCGTCGTGGTTGCCGCATTTCGGGCAGGTAAAGCCTTTGCTCGTACACTCGAACTCACCGGTAAAGCCGCACTCGTAGCACTCGTCGATGGGCGTGTTGGTCCCGTAATACGGCACGTGCTGGTAGCTATAGTCCCACACGTCTTCCAGCGCCTTCAGGTTGTGCTGGATGTTCGGGTACTCGCCGTAGCAGATGAAGCCGCCGCTGGCGATCGGCGGATAGGCCGCTTCAAAGTCGATCTTGTCGTACGGGTTCACCTTTTTCTCTACGTCGAGGTGGAAGCTGTTGGTGTAATACCCTTTGTCGGTCACGCCTTCCACAATCCCGAACTCGGCGGTGTCCAGACGGCAGAAGCGGTCGCACAGGTTTTCGCTCGGCGTGCTGTAGAGGCTAAAGCCGTAGCCGGTCTCTTCTTTCCACTGGTCTACCGCGTCGCGCAGGCGCTGCACGATGGCGATCCCTTTCTCACGCAGCATTTCGCTGTCGTACATGTGCTGGTCGCCAAACAGCGCGTTGATGGTTTCGTGGATGCCGATATAGCCCAGCGAAATGGACGCGCGGCCGTCTTTGAAGATCTCGGACACGTCATCGTCGGCTTTCAGACGCACGCCGCAGGCCCCTTCCATATAGAGGATTGGCGCCACGCGGGCTTTGACGCCTTCAAGGCGTGCTATGCGGGTCATCAGCGCCTTACGCGCCAGCTGCAGACGTTCGTCCAGCAGTTTCCAGAATTCCGCTTCATTACCTTTGGCCTCCAGCGCGATGCGCGGCAGGTTTAGGCTGATCACGCCCAGGTTGTTACGCCCGTCGTGGATCTGCTCGCCGTTTTCATCCTCGTACACGCCAAGGAAGCTGCGGCAGCCCATCGGCGTTTTAAACGAGCCCGTGACTTTCACCACCTGATCGTAGTTCAGGATGTCCGGGTACATGCGCTTGCTCGCGCACTCCAGCGCCAGCTGCTTGATGTCGTAGTTCGGATCGCCAAACTTGTGGTTCAGGCCGTCGCGAATGGCGAACACCAGTTTTGGGAACACCGCCGTTTTGCGGTTTTTGCCGAGGCCGGAAATGCGGTTGCGCAGGATGGACTGCTGAATCAGGCGCGATTCCCAGCTGGTGCCCAGGCCAAAGCCGAAGGTGACAAACGGCGTCTGGCCGTTGGCGGTGTGCAGCGTATTTACCTCATACTCCAGCGACTGGAACGCGTCGTAGCACTCTTTTTCGGTGCGGGAGTGGGCGTAGCCGTCAGCGTCCGGAATCTGCCACTCTTCGGCCGTTTTACGGTGCTTGTTGAAGCTTGCCGTCACGAACGGGGCCAGCACTTCGTCAATGCGGTTAATGGTGGTGCCGCCATAGATGTGGCTGGCGACCTGGGCAATAATCTGCGCCGTGACCGCGGTGGCCGTGGAGATGGACTTAGGCGGTTCAATCTCGGCGTTACCCATTTTAAAGCCGTGGGTGAGCATGCCTTTCAGGTCGATCAGCATGCAGTTGAACATCGGGAAGAAGGGAGAGTAGTCGAGATCGTGGTAGTGGATCTCACCGCGCTCGTGCGCCGAGACCACGTCGCGCGGCAGCAGGTGCTGGCGGGCGTAGTGTTTGGCGACGATACCGGCCAGCAGGTCGCGCTGGGTCGGGATCACCTTACTGTCTTTGTTGGCATTTTCATTGAGCAGGGCCGAGTTGGTCTGCTCCACCAGGCCACGGATCTCCTGGTTCAGACGTCCTCGCTTCTCACGCTGCACGTCACGATCGTGGCGGTACTCAATGTAGGCGCGCGCCAGCTGCTTGTAGGGCCCCGCCATCAGCTGATTCTCAACCGCGGTCTGGATCTCATTGATATCGACCTGGCTACGTTCGTTCATCTGGCTGCTAACGACGTCTGCGACGGTGGCGCAGTAATCTGCGTCATCGACTCCCGCTGCTTTAGCTGCACGCAGAATGGCTTCCTGGATGCGCTCTGATTTAAACGGCACTTTACAGCCATCACGTTTCATCACATGCGGTGTCATGATCACTCCATTTTTTAAAAACAGGTTATCCACAGAGGTGGAGAAGACTTCACCGGGCGTATTCCCCGCCGGGCCAAAGACTTCCCGCGTTCCCAGCTCGTGTTATCCACAATTCCGGCCAGCGTAAGCGCCGTCTTGTTGTTGGAATAGTAGACGATAAATACAATATGTTGGGTCGGCGTGCATTTTAAGTGCTACATATAGTGATTTGCATCAAACATGTTTGCGTTTTATTTGATGCAGAACAAAGTAAAAAGGCGAGAGTACAAACGGCGGGCTCTACAGGCTTTGTAAAGTAGGGGGAGAAAAATCTGATTAATTATTCAACAAAAACAAGCGCTCAGCACGGTGGGGACTGAGCGCAACGGGATTAATGTCCCCCGCAGACCCAGCTTAACCCGGCCTGTAAAAAGGCGGCGCTAGCGATGGTGCCCAGCACCAGCGGGATGAGAAGGGAACGAGCGGGAACCGCATGTTCGACAGGGGGGGCTTCCGTACTCAGGGCGGACATGGCCTCTTCCCGGGTGCGCGCCGCCAGAAGCTGCTCACGCACCCGGTCTTCCGTCAACAGGCTGGTCAGCGTCGTCAGCAGCTGCATATGCGTGCTGCCTGCTTCAGCAGGAGGAATAGCGAGCAGGAAGACCATGCTCACCTCTTCCTCCCCCTCCAGTCCCGGCCAGCGTATCGGGTCGTCAAAGAGCGCCAGGCAAAACGCCGCCTGATGCACCGTCTCCGATTTACCGTGCGGAACGGCGAGCGCTTCGCCCAGGGCGGTAGGTCCTTCACTTTCACGCTGTAAAACGCTGTGGATAAACGCCTCTTGATCGCTGATGATTTTCCGCTTTGCGAGCGGTTCGGTGAGCCAGCGGATCAGCGCTTCAGGCGTACGGCATGGCGGGTTGATAAAAACCAGATCGGGGTGCGTCAATGCAAGCAAGTTCATGTTAAGCCTCAATCAAAAAATCGCAGGTCGCGGAAGGGAGGATCGCCGTAACCGGCGGCACGGGTTCTTCCAGATAGTTGATCTGACGAAGCCCAGCCAGCGCCGCAGGAACGCGAACCGGCTGAGTACCGGCGTTAAACACGCGGACGACTGTACCAGGCGACCGTTGGGCATGGGGCAAGGCAGAAAGAATGAGCGGCTCCGGTAGGGTTAGCAGCGAAAATTGTGCCGGAAGGCGGCGTTCAAACAGACGTAACGAAAAGCGCTCAAGGCGGTGATCGAGCGTATGCAGCGTTTGCCGCTGATAGGTATAAGGTTCTCCAGCCACCTGATTTTCCAGCTGGCGAAGCGTGAGATGGTCTGCGTTATCAGCCAGCGCGACGGTGAATGAAAAGTGCAGCGGCTTCAGCAGCTGGGCATCGGGGGTTTCAACGACCGTATTATTGATGCCGGAGGCCCGGCCCGGTCGCCAGTCAAGGTCGTTTCGCCCGAGCACCCCCGTCGATTTGAACAATGTCAGAGCTATAGCCGCCGGTTCGCTGCCGATAATCTGAAATTCCTTCATGCCGCGGCTATTCACCACCAGCGCTTTTCCTGCTTCCGCGATAGCGATAATGCCATCGCTGGTTTCGATATCCACGGGCTTCTCCCGATAGCGTTCCTGCCACTTTTCATCGTCATAACCCGTTTTACGGCGGATGACCGCAAAGGGCTGTGAGGCGATGGAGTGATGAGTCTGGATATCGCTATTGATCAGCACGCGCAGCCGGTGATCGCAGTGGCTATTTTCCAGCGAACTGTCGACATACAGGTTCGGATCGTCATGGCGCAATTCGCACGCCACACGCAGGGTTAACGGTTTTCGGGCCGTATCCTGACGTCCGGCGAGATCCTGCGGCAGAAGCAGCGTCGCCTCAATAACCAGCTTTTCGACAAGAGGTGTTTTCAGGCAGTCAATAAGCGTGAAATGAGAACAGCGAGTCGGCGTATTGCCCGCGAGCGGTGAGAAATCGTAGCTGTCGCCCGCATCCGCGCAGTCTTCGAGGGTGAAGAGAGAGGGGATACATCTGCCGTTGCGTTTGTCCTTCAGGGTTAACGTTCCGGCGTCCAGCGTCAGCCGATAATGCGCATTCTCTATTTCGCCTCCCTTTATCTGTTCAGGCTGCCGGAAAGGCGTGGGGCTATCTTCAACGTTTACGGTCAGATAGCCGACCGGCGGCAGAAGCGGGGTTTGCACTGCAACCTGCCAGCGATAATAAGGAGGAAGGGGCGTCTCGCATTCCCCTTCGGCGGTAAGGGAAATTGCCGTTCCGCCGGGCAGACTATCCCTTTTCAGAACATCAAAGGAGATGGGCCGCCCCTGACAGGACAGAGTGATATTTTCAGCGCGGCTGTACAGCGTGGTTTTAATCACGCGCCGCGCTGGGGTCGCCAGCGGGTTAAACAGCAGCAGGTCGCCTTCCTGCGCGCAGGCGCTAGCCAGGGTTTTCACCACCACATTCCACAGGCTGTGGCACAGCTGCTCGGTTTGCGCCATTCGATGCAGAATGTCGCGGTTAGTCGTATCGCTATTACAGCCGCCGATGGAGTCGTGGGCATGGCTTCGCAACAGCTTCTTCCAGAGCGTATCGACCACTGAGAGGTTGACCGGGATCCCCTGATGCCGCGCCATGGCGATCGTCGGCTCCAGCTGTCGCAGGATAAACCGCTCAATTTCATCATTTTTCTTTTTGATGTCGTAGCGCACGGAGCCGATAGTTTTGTGGATACGGGTGTAGCGCGGCGATTTCAGCTCGCCTTCCCAGCATTCAAATTGGTCACGCTGTTCGCGCAGGATGTCGACGTAGCGCTCCAGCGAGCTGATGACGTACTGGTCCTGGTGCGGGGAGTGTGTGCTCGCGACCTGCAGAATTGTCGGCAGCGTCGGGTCAATGCTGACCTGATCCCCACCGCAGGGCAGGAGCAGGTCATGTATACCGGCCCGCGATCGCAGCAGATCGACCATCGGATAGATTTTCCCCTGCAGATGGCTGGCTTCTGCGGAGATATTTTTAGCCGCACCATACCCGAGCGCCATCACGCAGGCGATGACGCTCGCACCTGACGGCGCGCGCCAGATAAACTGGCTGTTTTTGGCCTGCCGGTCGTGATCGATACCTCGCCAGAAGACGATGTTGTCGATATTGCAGCCCTGCAAAATCGTGGGCATCTGCGCATTGTGACCGAAGGTATCCGGCAGATACCCGACCTGCATCGCATGCCCCAGCGTCCGGGCGGCGAAGATACCGTACTTGAGATTGCGGATAATGGATTCGCCATGCACGTTGTAGGTATCCGTCTGGGTATACCACGGCCCCACAAAAACCCTTTTCTCGGTGACCAGTTTTTCCAGCCTGGCGCGATAATCCGGGTTGATGGCGAGAAAGTCATCCACCACCGCCATCTGTCCGTCAAGGTGATAGCAGCGGTAAGCCGGGTTTTGCTCCAGCGTGTCGATGACGTCGGCAAAGTTATATGACGCCAGCACCATGCTGTCCTGACGGGTGAAGTACCACTCCTGATCCCAGTGGGTGTGGGCAATAACGTGGATCTGATTCATGGCGTTCCCCTTACCTGCCGTGCTTTGGGCTGACATAAAGCACGCCCAGGGCGCAAATCAGTGCGCCGATAAAGACGCTCACCAGGTAACCCGCCACGTTGGTGGCCAGCGGCCAGCCCCAGATGGCGGGTAGAGGCAGCGTTTGTTTCACGCCAAGGGCAACGGCGACCAGCGCGCCGACGACGGCACCGGTCATGAACACCGGGATCAGACGTGGGTTTTTCAGGATGAAGGGGATAGCGCCTTCCGAGATCCCGATAACACCCAGTAACAGCGAGGTGCTGCCAACGGTTTTCTCTTCCTGGTTGAAGACATTCGGCAGACCAAAGCGGCCGTTGAGGAATGCAGCAAAGCCAACGCCAATGGAGGGGATCACGATGGAGAGTTCACGGGCGGTTAAGTCAAAGGTCTCGCTCATGCCATTCAGACCGAGCGCGACAGAACCTGCCGCCTTGTTGACCGGACCGCCCAGGTCAAAAGCGGTGCCTGCAGCAATCATCGCGGAATAGAAACCGCGTCCGGTATCACCTGCCGAGGTAAAAAAGACCACCATCAGTTGGTTAAGCGAGCCAAAAATCGGGTTGATCAGATACTCCATGACCATCACCAGCGTAATGCCGGTGATCAGCGGGACGATCAGCATGGTCTTAATGGTGGTGAGCTGCTGGCGGACGTGAATAGAATCATTAAGCCAGCGCACCAGATAGCCCACAAAAAAGCCAATGCCGATGGCGCCGAAAAAACCGGACGGCATAAAGCCCTCAATATCAAAGAAGCGTTTGTAGACATCGTCGGACATGATGCCGCCGATAAGCCCGGGGATCAGCGCGGGTTTACCGGCAATCGCAAAGGCCAGATACATGGCGAAGACGGGATACATGAACTTGATGGTCATAAAGCCCACTTTATCCAGCACGCTGAACGGCGAATGTTCAATATTAATAAACTGGCCGGTAATTTTTGCCGTCGCCATCATTAGCCCGCCCATGACCACGACCGGTAACATATAGCTGATGGCCGCCATGATATGGCCAATAAAAATCTGGTAAGTCGAACGCCGGATATCGTCCTCGTCTTCATCTGCCACGGTGGTGGCATTTTTTTCCATTGCCAGCGCCTGACGCAGATAGCGATCGGTGTGCTTGATCAGTTCCTGAGTGCGGGTCTGAAGGTGGGGAATGTTTTCAAAGCGCTCGGCATCCTGAATGGGAACGTCGGTAGCCAATATAATGGCGGTGGCGGAGGCAATATCCTGCTTTGTTAAGCGATTTTTAACGCCGTCGCTGCCCTGCGTTTCGACCTTTACCTCCATGTTATGCGCTTTAGCCCATGTAATAATTTTATTTGCCGCCATAAAGGTGTGGGCAATGCCTGTTGGGCAGGCCGTTACCGCGACAACTTTTTGTTTCGTCATTGTCATAATTCCCTGGATGTGAAAACAGGGAAAGTATAAAGAGAAGCCAAAGTAGTTTTTAACGTTTGCTAATACTTATTACGTATCGTGATACGCGAGCACGCAATATGTGAAGCGCCTTCCAGAGGCTATTTTGCCATTATGGTAATATCATGTCGGGATTAAACAGGGTGTAATATATGAATTCATTTCAGGGAAGTGAACGTTTGATATTTGAATACATTCAACATCATGCGTCTAATATTTCTAATATATCGGCAAAAGAGATTGCCCGTGATACTTTTACGACAACGACTTCCGTAAATCGCGTGTGTAAAAAAATGGGGTATAAAAGCTATACCGAGCTTCGGTATCGTTTTTTACGCGATCGTTCTACCCCTGCGCCTGCAAACCCTGACGTGGGGCAGCAGGGGGACGATGTTGTGGCCGAGGTGTCCAGGCTGCTGATCCATTCCAGCCATATTTTTCTCTACGCACGGGGCGCATCGCTCACCAGCCTCAACTATCTGTCGCGTTTTTTATCCCTGGCGAGCCTGCCGCATCTCATTCTTAATGATATGCATCAGCTGACGCGAGTATCGAAGGGAACGCTGGTGTTGATCAGTAAATCCGGAGAGACACAGTCTTTAATTGAAATGGCGCGTAACGCGCTGCGCAAAGGGTTAAAAATTATTGCGATCACCCGCGAGGGGTCTACGCTGGCCGCGCTCTCTTCATTGTGCTGGCCGCTGTTGATTGATATCAATGCGGTTTCGCTGTATCAGCGGGAAGGGCAGCTTGAACTGCTGACCGCCGTTGATCGTATCGGCTGCAGGCTGCTGCAGCACGATACGGTGTAGTCAGGCCGTTAGAGTTTTTTCACTACGCCAAGACGGATGGCGTAATCATTTTTATGATCGCCATTATCGGTAATGTATGTTTTATCCAGTGAGACCAGTTCGACGTAAGGTGTCCAGCCATCGTCGAGCTTATAGTTGAATGCGACGGTATGTTCCCAGTAGGTGTCATCTCCGGTACCCTGATCGACACCATCCTGCCAGCGGAAGCGTGGGTTGTAGGACATCCCGAATTTGCCAATGTTATAAGCGAACCAGATGTCGAACTGGTGTGACTGGCGGCGGGTATAACCGCTTCCGTCTAATTCTCTGTCGCTGTGCGCATCATTGACGGTGTTATAGCGATAACGGGCAGAGAGGTTTAAACCGTTATCGAACGCTTTCCAGCCCTGAATGAAGGGGCGGTAATGGGTATTGCTGGCGGTGAAAACCGTTACCATGCCGGGTGCAACGGCGAAGCCGTTTCCAAGATCGAAGCGCCAGCGCGTTTCGATCTCCTGTGCCGCCTCCGTTACTCCCTTGTCGTCTGGGTTATATCGGTCGGTATCGCCAAAAAAGGTATCGTTGTGGTTTTGTGCGGCTTCAACGGAGAAATAAAAACCGTTATCCGCCTGATGCATAACCTTAATACGTGAATCATTTACGTCTGAGCGCGTGTTATGACCAAACCGAAGGTCAACGGACGTATTTCCGCACCATCCCTGTGCGCTCAATAATAATGCACTAATACACGTTGTCTTAATAATTGTCTTTTTCATAATGTCCTGCCGAGGTTATTTTATTGGCAGGGGTATTTTTATTTTCGGTACGCCGCGATGTAAAAGTTATCGTCGTACATTTAGCGTATCGCTAAACATAAAATGTGTTTCGCCCGGCGGCGCTACGATGTCTAGCCAAATGAAGGCCGGGTCAACGCAGCGCCATCCGGCAAAACAGACGGCTTAGTCCTGCACCCACCAGATAGCTTCAAACGGGCGCAATTGCAGCGTATCGGGACGGGAGGAAGCCTCTTCATAGTTACTGAGTGCGACCCGCCATGCACCCTGCACCGGCGCCGGTTGCCACTGCTGGCGCTCGCGGCTCAGGTTCGCCACCACTATCAGCGTCTGCCCCTGCCACTGACGGCGGTAACACCACAGAGCAGGGTGTTCCGGCAGGAGATCCTCATAATCTCCCCACGTCAGTACCGGCAGCGATTTGCGCAGGCTAATCAGCGACTGATAGGTGTAGAACACCGAATCCGGGTCGTCCAGCGCGGCACGGGCGTTCACCGTCTCGTAGTTGTCGCAAACCCCAATCCACGGTTCGCCCCCGGTAAAGCCCGCGTTGTGCGACGCGTCCCACTGCATTGGCGTGCGGCCATTATCGCGGGATTTGCTCGCCAGAATCGCCAGCAGTTCCTCCGGATCGCGACTGTTTGCCCGCATTTCGGCGAACATGTTCAGGCTTTCCACGTCGCGGTAATCGGTGATGCGGCTGAAGTGCGGGTTGGTCATCCCCAGCTCTTCGCCCTGATAGATGTACGGCGTGCCCTGCATGCCGTGCAGCACCATGCCGAGCATTTTTGCAGCGTGAACGCGGTGTTCGCCTTCATCGCCAAAGCGGGACACGATGCGCGGCTGATCGTGATTACACCAGAACAGCGCGTTCCAGGCCCTGCTGTGCATCCCCTGCTGCCAGTGGCGGAAGAGGGTTTTCAGCGCGACGAAGTCCGGCTTCGCCTTCGTCCACTTCTCGCCGCCGGGGTAATCCACCTTCAGGTGGTGGAAGTTAAAGGTCATCGACAGCTCGCTGCCGTCGAGCGACGCGTACTGCTGGCAGTTTTCCAGCGAGGTCGAGGACATCTCGCCCACCGTCATCAGGCTGCGCGGGGTGAAGACGTCGCGGCTCATCTCCTGCAGATATTCGTGAATGCGCGGCCCGTCGGTGTAGAAGCGGCGACCGTCGCCATGCTCGTCGTCCGGGAAATCCTGATCTTTTGAAACCAGGTTAATCACGTCCAGGCGCAGGCCGTCCACGCCGCGATCGGCCCAGAATTCGCACACCTTTTTCAGCTCGGCGCGCACCGCCGGGTTTTCCCAGTTGAGATCCGCCTGCTCCGGCGCGAACAGGTGCAGGTAATACTGCTCGCTCTCGGGGTGCCAGCGCCAGGCGTTGCCGCCAAACTTGGAGCGCCAGTTGTTAGGCAGCTGCTCCGGCGTGCCGTCGCGCCAGATGTAGAACTGGCGGTACGGGCTCTCTTTGTTCAGCGACTCGCGGAACCACGGGTGCTGCGTCGAGGTGTGGTTGAACACCATATCCAGCACGATGCGGATGCCGCGCGCGTGCGCTTCGGCGACCAGCTCGTCAAAGTCATCCAGCGTGCCATAGGACGGGTCGATGGCGGTGTAATTCGCCACGTCGTAGCCGTTATCCACCTGCGGGGAGATATAAAACGGCGTCAGCCAGATGGCGTCAATGCCGAGGGTTTTCAGGTAGTCCAGACGCTGCGTCACGCCGCGCAAATCGCCGGTGCCGCTGCCGGTGGTGTCCTGGAAACTCTTTGGGTAAATCTGATAGATGACGCCGTTCTGCCACCAGTGAGGAAGGGTATTCATAGTGTGTTCCTGCAAATGCGAAGGGGCGCAACTGCGCCCCGAAAGAGAAGAATTAAACAATCTGCAGCGAGCCCTGACGGAACTTGCGCTGGTAAACCACGGTGGTGAGCGCCATTGGGACGATAATCGCGATGGCCATCGCCAGGGCAAACACCTGCCAGAAAGCGGGCTGGATGGAGAGAATGCCCGGCAGACCGCCCACGCCAATCCCGTTTGCCATTACGCCGTTCAGTCCGCACACCAGGCCCGCCAGACCGGAACCGATCATCGCGCAGAGCATCGGGAAGCGGTATTTCAGGTTGATACCGTACATCGCCGGTTCGGTGACGCCGAGGTAGGCGGAGATAGCCGCCGGAACGGAGATCTCGCGTTCGTTGTGCTTGCGGCTGACGATGATGATGCCGGTCACCGCGGACGCCTGAGCAATGTTAGACAGGGCGATAATCGGCCAGACCGGCGTGCCGCCGAGGCTCTGGATCATCTGCATATCAATGGCCAGCGTGGTCTGATGCACGCCGGTGATCACCAGCGGGGCGTACAGGAAGCCAAACAGCGCGGCACCAATCGGCGCGAAGCTGCCGGTCATCAGGTGACGCACCGCGAAGGCCACGCCGTCGCCGATCATGCGGCCAAACGGACCGATAAAGGCGTGCGCCAGGAACACCGCCAGAATCAGCGAGCAGACCGGCACCACCACCAGATAGAGGTAATCCGGCACGATGCGCTTCAGGCGCGTTTCGATAAAGCCCAGCGTCAGGCCCGCCAGCAGGGCCGGAATAACCTGCGCCTGATAGCCCACTTTGGCGATGGTAAACAGGCCGAAGTTCCACACCTCAGGCACCTGCTGACCAAGTAAGTAAGCGTTCATTAACTGCGGAGAGACCAGCGTGACGCCCAGCACGATACCGAGGATCGGCGTACCGCCCATCTTGCGCACCGCGGACCAGCAGATCCCAACCGGCAGATAGAAGAAGATCGCCTCGCCAATCAGCCACAGGAAGTCGTAAACGGTTTTCAGCGCCGGATAGATCTGCGCCAGGGTTTTGCCGTCGCTCATCGGCACGTCGCCGATGACGTTACGGAAGCCTAAAATTAAGCCCCCGCTGATCAGCGCGGGCAGGAGCGGGAAGAAAATTTCCGCGAAGTGGGAGATCAGCTGCTCGTGCCACTTCATATTCTGGCGCGCGGCCTTCTTGGCCTGCTCTTTATCCGCCGCGCTATGCCCGGTGGTTGCCAGCAGAGCCTGATAGTAATCGCCCACTTCGGTACCAATGACCACCTGGAACTGACCGGCGTTGGTGAAGCAGCCTTTAACCATGGAAAGTTCTTCAATGGCCTTCGGATCCGCTTTGGCCGGATCGTTCAGCACGAACCGCAGGCGGGTAATGCAATGGCTGACGGTGGCGATGTTTTCGCGGCCGCCGACCAGGACGATCAGCCGATCGATATCTGCTTGTTTGACTTTACTCATCATGAAACCTCATGACAGATGGAAGGGTGTAATGACCTGAGCGCAAGCCTACTCCTTCAGCGTGACGGCGAAAATGGGAACGTTCCCGAAATCGGGCGAAGATCACAATAATCCGTTGGGCGGGGTTAAGAAAGGTGGGCAGGAATGACGATTCGGCGCGGTTCGCTCCGCCCGTTGATCTGCTCGATCAGCTGCGCGGCGGCCTGCCTGCCGGACTCGGCGTAGCCGGGGTCGACGGTAATAATTTCCGGGTGTAAAAACTTCATCAGCGGCGTGCTGCCGACGCTCGCCACCTGCAGGCCGTCGATGCGCTGCTCCTGCAGATATTTACTCGCCCCCAGCGCCAGGGTGTCCGTGGCGCACACCAGCGCGGTGGTTTGCGGGGTCAGAACGCTGGCGACCTGCTCGTACCCCTGCTTCATGCCCAGCCCCGGCAGGGAGGCGACGGCGGAGAGGTTGTGCTTTTTGCAAAACGCCAGGTAGGCCTCATGGCGACGCTTGCCGGTGGTGACGTCCGCGTGGGGCACGCCGAGGAAACTAATGTGGCGATGGCCTTCGTCAAACAGGCGCTGCATAAGAGTGATAATCGCCCCCTCGTCGTCATAGCAGACGGAGGCAAAGCCGTGGGCGTCGCGCGCCATCATGACCAGCGAAGGCTGCCAGGGTTTCAGCATCTCGTCCTTAATGCCGGTAAACCCGAACAGCACCACGCCGTCAATGTTGCGCCGCTGGAGCATGCCCAGATGCTCTTCCACCAGCTGCGGCGAGAACTGGCTCTCCATCATGATCGGGTCATACCCCTGCTCATAGAAGGCGGGCAGCATGGTCTGCACGGCGAGGTTTTCAGACAGAGAGTCCAGACGCGAGACAATAATGGCGACGACTTTGTCACTCTGCCCGCGCATGGCGCGCGCGGAGCGGGAAGGGGAAAAGCCGTGCTGATTCATGACCGCCTCAACGCGCTCGCGGGTGCGTTCGCTGACGCCGCTTTCGTTGTTCAGCACGCGTGAGACGGTCGATTTCCCCACGCCGCTTAAACGCGCGATGTCTTTAATGGTAAGGCGGTTCTGCATGCTGTATTCCCTGTAACAACGACAAAGTGGTCAATTGAGCCTAATGCTATAGCGCGATTTCGCTATGGGCAAAGTCTGGTTTACGTTCGGTTTATTTGCCGGGGGTTATAATACCGCCCGAATGGTCACAAAGGGTACGCTAAAATCCGTATACTGCGCGGCGACACCCTACTTTTTACTTACCGGAGGCTTCATGGATCCCGATCCCACACCTCTCCTGAGCGAGAGCATACGTTCTTTCCGGTAAGCCAGCCTGTTGCTGACTCACCGGTGATGTGAGGCAGCAACGTCCCAAACGTTCCTGCTTGAAAAATTGAGTGCCTCTCAGGTACGGCCTTGCCACGCCTGAAGGAAATGCTGCGTCCGCATTCGCGGATGCGGAGGAATGATTATGTTTAAAAATATCACCCGGCAGCTGCAGGCCCTGCTGAGCCGCCACCTGCCACACCGCCTTGTTCAGCGCGACCCGCTGCCCAATGCCAAAAATATGGCGGGCACCGCGATCCCCGCGTCCCTGACCGAGCGCTGCCTCAACGTGGCGGCGATGGATGAAAACGAGGTCTGGCGCGCCTTTGGCGGACACCCGGAAGGGCTGAACGCGGCCGAAGTGGAGAAAATTCGCGCCGTTCATGGCGATAACCAGATCCCGGCGCAAAAGCCGTCTCCGTGGTGGGTACACCTGTGGCTCTGCTACCGCAACCCGTTCAACCTGCTGCTGACGGTGCTCGGCCTTATCTCCTACGCGACGGAAGATCTGTTTGCCGCAGGGGTGATTGCCCTGATGGTGGGGATTTCCACGCTGCTGAACTTCATTCAGGAGGCCCGCTCTACTAAAGCGGCGGACGCCCTGAAGGCAATGGTCAGCAACACCGCGACCGTCTCGCGCGTGATTAACGATCTCGGCGAAAACGCCTGGGTGGAGCTGCCAATCGACCAGCTGGTGCCGGGCGATCTGGTGAAGCTGGCCGCGGGGGACATGATCCCGGCGGATTTACGCATCATCCAGGCGCGCGATCTGTTCGTGGCCCAGGCCTCGCTGACCGGGGAATCCCTGCCCGTTGAAAAGGTGGCGCGCAGCCGCGACCCGCAGCAGATGAACCCGCTCGAGTGCGACACCCTGTGCTTTATGGGCACCACGGTGGTCAGCGGCACCGCGCAGGCGATTGTCACCGCCACCGGGGGCAACACCTGGTTTGGCCAGCTTGCCGGGCGCGTCAGCGAGCAGGAGAGCGAGCCGAACGCCTTCCAGAAAGGGATTGGCCGCGTCAGCATGCTGCTGATCCGCTTTATGATGGTGATGACGCCCATCGTGCTGCTGATTAACGGCTACACCAAAGGCGACTGGTGGGAAGCGGCGCTGTTTGCGCTCTCCGTGGCCGTCGGCTTAACGCCGGAAATGCTGCCGATGATTGTCACCTCCACGCTGGCGCGCGGGGCGGTGAAGCTCTCTAAACAGAAGGTGATCGTCAAACACCTCGACGCCATTCAAAACTTTGGCGCGATGGACATTCTCTGCACCGATAAAACCGGCACCCTGACTCAGGACAAAATCGTGCTGGAGAACCACACCGATATCTCCGGCAAAACCAGCGAGCGCGTGCTGCACAGCGCGTGGCTGAACAGCCACTATCAGACCGGGCTGAAAAACCTGCTCGACGTCGCGGTGCTGGAAGGGGTCGATGAAGAGTCCGCCCGCACGCTCTCCGGCCGCTGGCAGAAGGTGGACGAAATCCCGTTCGACTTCGAGCGCCGCCGCATGTCGGTGGTGGTGAGCGAGCAGCAGGAGGTTCACCAGCTGATCTGCAAAGGCGCGCTGCAGGAGATCCTCAACGTGTCGACGCAGGTGCGCTATAACGGCGACATCGTGCCGCTGGACGACACCATGCTGCGCCGCATCAAGCGCGTCACCGACAACCTGAACCGTCAGGGGCTGCGCGTGGTGGCGGTGGCGAGCAAGTTTCTGCCCGCGCGGGAGGGGGACTATCAGCGTATCGACGAGTCCGATCTGATCCTCGAGGGCTACATTGCCTTCCTCGATCCGCCGAAAGAGACCACCGCACCGGCGCTGAAGGCGCTGAAGGCGAGCGGTATCACCGTCAAAATTCTCACCGGCGACAGCGAGCTGGTGGCCGCGAAGGTGTGCCACGAAGTGGGGCTGGACGCGGGCGACGTGGTGGTGGGGAGCGACATTGAGCACCTGTCCGACGACCAGCTGGCGAAACTGGCGCAGCGCACCACGCTGTTTGCCCGCCTGACGCCGATGCACAAAGAGCGCATCGTCACCCTGCTCAAGCGCGAAGGGCACGTGGTGGGCTTTATGGGTGACGGCATCAACGACGCGCCCGCGCTGCGTGCGGCGGACATCGGTATCTCCGTCGATGGCGCGGTGGATATCGCCCGCGAGGCGGCGGATATCATTCTGCTGGAAAAGAGCCTGATGGTGCTGGAGGAGGGCGTGATCGAAGGGCGTCGCACCTTCGCCAACATGCTCAAGTACATCAAGATGACCGCCAGCTCCAACTTCGGCAACGTCTTCAGCGTGCTGGTGGCGAGCGCGTTCCTGCCGTTCCTGCCGATGCTGCCGCTGCACCTGCTGATCCAGAACCTGATGTACGATGTCTCTCAGGTGGCGATCCCGTTTGATAACGTGGATGACGAGCAGATCCAGAAGCCGCAGCACTGGAACCCGGCGGATCTCGGGCGCTTTATGCTGTTCTTTGGCCCGATCAGCTCCATCTTCGACATCCTGACCTTCTGCCTGATGTGGTTTGTGTTCCACGCCAACACACCGGAACATCAGACGCTGTTCCAGTCCGGCTGGTTCGTGGTGGGGCTGCTGTCGCAGACGCTGATTGTGCATATGATCCGCACCCGCCGCATTCCGTTCATCCAGAGCCGCGCCGCGTGGCCGCTGATTGTGATGACGGGGATTGTGATGGTGCTCGGCATCGCGCTGCCGTTCTCACCGCTGGCAAGCTATCTGCAGCTGCAGGCGCTGCCGCTGAGCTACTTCCCGTGGCTGGTGGCGATCCTCGCGGGCTACATGGTGCTGACGCAGATGGTGAAAGGGTTCTATGCGCGTCGGTATGGGTGGCAGTAACGGCAAGCCCGGTGGCGCTGCGCTTACCGGGCCTACGTTCGGATCGTAGGCCGGGTAAGGCGCAACCGCCACCCGGCAGATAGCTTTCCTCCCAAATTCAACAACCTGTGATCTCCGTCGGCGCATTCGCTTGACGACAATTTGAGCGCATGTTAACAGAATGTTTTGCCTTTATTTGGCCCGTCAGATAAGGAACATTCATGTTACGGTACAGTCTCTTAACCGCCGGGCTGATGCTCGGCGCCTCTGCCTTTGCCGCCCCGGCAGGGGATCTCCCTTTAATGCCCTGGCCTGCAAAGGTCGAACGCCCGACGACCCAGGGCGCGCTGGTGCTCGGCAACGGCCTATCCATCAGCGTCAGCGGGGACGATCTCGGTGACGCCGCCAGCCGCCTGCGCCAGCGCATCGCCCTGCAAACCGGCTGGACGCTGCAGCCGCAGGCTGAAAAGCCCGACAAACCGACGATCCGCATCGCCATCGCGAAAAAGGTAAAACCGCAGCCGCTGCCGGACAGCGATGAAAGATACAGGCTTACGGTGGATGCCAACGGTGTGAACATCTCCGCCAACACCCGCTTCGGCGCACTGCGCGCCATGGAAACCCTGCTCCAGCTGGTGCAGAACGGCGCGGAAAACACCTCGCTGCCGTGGGTGACCATTGAAGATTCGCCGCGCTTCCCGTGGCGCGGGCTGCTGCTGGACTCGGCGCGCCACTTCATTCCGCTGCCGGATATCAAACGGCAGATCGACGGCATGGCCGCCGCCAAGCTCAACGTCCTGCACTGGCACTTAACCGACGATCAGGGCTGGCGCTTCAGCTCGACGCGCTACCCAAAGCTGACGCAGCTTGCCAGCGACGGGCTGTTCTACACGCCGGAACAGATGCGTGAGGTTGTGCGCTACGCCGCCGAGCGCGGCATTCGCGTGGTGCCGGAGATCGACATGCCGGGCCACGCCTCGGCGATTGCCGTGGCCTACCCGGAGCTGATGAGCGCGCCGGGGCCGTACGCCATGGAGCGCCACTGGGGCGTGCTGAAGCCGGTTCTGGATCCCACCAAAGAGGCAACTTACGCCTTTGCTGACGCGATGGTCAGCGAACTGGCGGCGATCTTCCCCGATCCGTATCTGCACATCGGCGGCGACGAGGTGGATGACAGCCAGTGGAAAGCGAACCCGGCCATCCAGCAGTTTATGCGCGACAAAAAGCTGGCGGACAGCCACGCGCTGCAGGCCTATTTCAACCGCAGGCTGGAGACGATCCTCGAAAAACATCATCGGCAGATGGTCGGCTGGGACGAGATCTACCATCCCGATCTGCCGAAAAGCATTCTGATCCAGTCCTGGCAGGGGCAGGACGCGCTGGGTCAGGTGGCGCAGAACGGCTACAAGGGTATTCTCTCGACGGGCTTCTATCTCGACCAGCCTCAGTCAACCGCCTATCACTACCGCAACGAGATCGTCCCGCAGGGGCTGAACGGCGTGGACGTCATAGCCGACACCGACAGCGCCCAGAGCTGGGCCTTTTCCATGCCGCGCCTGAAGGGCAAGCCGGTGGAAGGGAGCTTTACCCTGGTGAAAGGGGATGCGGGCTGGCGCGGGTTTATTGATTTTGCCGGGAAATCCCGCCGCGCGGTGCAGAACATCGACTGGCGCGACGACAGCCAGGTGACGTTTACCGTTGATACCTGGATGGGCGAAACGCGCCCGGTTGTGACCGTCGATAACGATAAACTCTCCGGCTATTTCCTTGTCGGGAATACCCGCTACCCGATTAGCGGCACGCGTCTGGACGACGTGCCGAAAGGCACGCCCCCCGTCGTGCCGGACGCGGCGAACCAGGCCAACCTGCTCGGCGGCGAGGCCGCGCTGTGGGCAGAAAACGTGGTGGCGCCGGTGCTGGACGTTCGCCTGTGGCCGCGCACCTTTGCGGTGGCGGAGCGGCTGTGGTCCGCCCGGGACGTCAACGATGTCGACAACATGTACACCCGCCTGCAGGCGATGGACAGCTGGTCGACGGTATCGGTCGGGCTGCAGCAGCATACCCAGCAGCAGGTGCAGTTCACGCGCCTTGCGGGCAATGCCGACACCCTGCCGCTGCAGATCCTCGCGCAGGCGATTGAGCCCGCGCAGTACTACACCCGCCAGCACCTGAAGTTCCAGGCCGGAAACTATCATCAGTTCGAGCCGCTCAACCGCTTTGCCGATGCGCTTAACGCCGAAAGCGCCACCGTGCGCCAGATGCACAGGTGGGCGAACCGGCTGGTGAGCGACGCGGAAGATACGGAAAGTGCCGACGCGCTGCGCCACGTCTTTAACCGCTGGCAGAGCAACACCAGCGACGCGCTGGCGCTCAGCGAAAACAGCTATCAGCTGAAGGCCGTTAAGCCGGTGATTCAGGAGGTGGATAAGCTGGCGTCGATTGGCCTGCGGCTCACCGACCTGGTGGCGCGTCAGGGGACGCTGGACGATAAGGAGATTGCGTCGATTCAGCGCGAGCTGGATAACGCGGCAAAGGTGCAGGACGAAGTGGTCATTGCGGCGGTCTATCCGCTCGAGACGCTGCTCAGAGCGACGCGAAACCAGTAACATAAGCGCCCGGTGGCGCTACGCTTACCGGGCCTACGAGACGTGTAGGCCCGGCAAACGAAGTGCCGCCGGGCGTAAAGGCAACTCAGTTCTTCAATATCCACGCCTCTTTCCAGTGTGAACCCACGCCGGGTTCGAACTGGGTGGCGGTCGTGCTGTACTGCTTGCAGTACCCGCTGTACGGGAACGGCTTGCACTCATAGGTCTTACCGTCTTTAGGCTGCAACACCACGGTGCCCGCCTTATAAGAGGCAACGTTATCCGGGAAGATAAAATCAGATTTACCGGTATTGCCGGAGGCGGCTTCACCTTCGAGCATCATATCCAGCACGTCCTGCGCGAACAGGGTGCCGGCTTTATTGGTGGCGTAGTATTTCAGCATGTGGTGCCCTGGCGTGACGTTTGTCAGGTTCATGGTCACGTCCTGGCTGCTGTTATTCATATCCTGCTTAAGGTAGCCTTTTTCCGCCCCGGGATGGTTTAACACGTGCGCTTCAACGTTCACGTCACCCTGCGTATTGACGTGGAATGTCACCGTCGCGGCACCGTTAATCACTTTGCTGTAATGCAGGTCAGTCACGGCGATGGACTCATTCACCACTGCTTTTTGCTCTTCATAAGAAATCGCCACCGACTTCAGCGTGCTGCCCTCTTTTACGAAAACGCCGTTTGCGCCGTGAACCGGGTTAACGTCTCCGCTTTCATCCTTCACGCCGACGCGCACGTCGCTGTGGGCGCTGTTAATTTTTTGCGCCAGATCGTAAGCCCACTGGTTGGCATCGCCCTGTTGAGGCGAGGCGATGGTTAGCCCGGTCGCCATGGAGGCGATTTCGCCATTGGCATCGAAGAAGCGGGCAATCACCTTATCGCCCACGTTGAGGTTGTTACCCGCGACCTGGCCGCTCAGCGTTTTGCGCCAGACGGAGGCTGCGGCCGGGGTTTCATCCGGCGTGACGCTGCCGCCGTTGCCGAAATCCACGTCAATGGCCTGATAGAAGCTGTTGGCGGTATCGGCAATTTCCCACACGCCGTAAATTACCTGATAACCGGTACGTTCCGGCACGTTACAGTTCATCGACTGGGTCATTGCGGGTGCCTGGCCGTTGCCGTTCACCGTGCAAAACGGCGTTAAGTCGAACTGATCGCGGGTCAGCGGCTTGTTCGGATTCCAGTTTTGTTTGGTGATGTAATAACGCCAGTTGGTGGTTTTGTGCGGCGCGGTGTGGTGCCAGACAAACTGATGCACCCCGGCGGTCATCGGCGTTTTGGTCCAGGCATTCTGGCTTTGCTTATCAAGCTGGGAGTAGTTGGCAATCCCGGCGCTGGCGAGTTCGCCATCCGGCGGCAGGTTCCCTGACGGGAAACCGGAGGCCCGTTCTACGCTCTGGGGTTCATATTCCACCAGACCGCAGTCAATATTTTGTCCCTGTTTGCACATATAAGCGCGGCTGGCGGGAGATTCGATATAGCCGTGCGCCAGCGCAGAAGAGGCAACCGTGAAGGTTGCTACAGCCAACGCAATGCTGGAGATTTTCATTTTTAGTCCGAAGCGGGAATTGAAGGTGTGCGAGTGTATTGATTCCCTGACCGCGCCGTCATCGTCTTGCGAAGGTAAAAATAGTCAAAATAAAAAAGGCAGCCGAAGCTGCCCTGTATAACTGAAATGAATTAGCGGCGTACGGCAATCGCTTCAATTTCAATTTTCACGTCTTTTGGCAGACGCGCGACTTCCACGCAGGAGCGCGCCGGGAAGGTGGCGTTGTGCTCGGTGAAGAAGGCTTCGTAAGTAGCGTTAACGGTTGCGAAGTCGTTCAGATCTTTCACGAAAACGGTGGTTTTCACGATGTCGCCTACTTTCAGTCCGGCAGATTCAACGATAGCCTGCACGTTTTCCAGCGACTGGCGCGCCTGCGCCGCAACGTCGGCTGGCACTTCGCCGGTTTTTGGGTTCACCGGGATCTGACCTGAGGTAATGATCATGCTGCCCAGATCAACGCCCTGAACGTAAGGGCCGATAGCGGCTGGTGCATTTTCCGTCGCGAGTACTTTGCTCATGTTTTCTCCAGAATGACAGCGTTAAGAATGTTCCCGGCCATTATAACAGCCGGGATTTCATTACCAACCTCAATTAGTTGGCCAGCACCACATAATGAGAAAACTCTTTTTCGCAGTATTTGCATTTGAGCGCGATGTCATCGGCGCGTTTTTTCACTGCAAAGCTGGAGGAAACCGGCTCAGCATGACTGATGCAGTTGCTGTTCGGGCAGACCAGCACGCGCTCGATGCGATGCGGCAGGCTCGGGCGGGATTTGCCGACCACTTCATACTCGTCGATGCGGTTGACGGTGGCGTCCGGCGCGTACAGCGACAGCTGGTTTACCTGCTCGTCGGTCAGGAAGGTGTTCTCGATTTTAATCAGGTCCTTGCGGCCCATCTCGCCCGACGGCAGGTTCAGGCCGATGGTGATGCGCTGGTCGGTTTCGGTCAGCTTGAACAGCGTCAGCAGCTTAAAGCCCACCCGGGCAGGGATATGGTCAATCACGGTGCCACGCTTGATGGCTTCAACCTGGAGTTTGTTATCGTGCGTCATGGTCGTCTCCCCTTACAGAGCTAAGTCGCGATTCAGAACCAGTGCCAGTAGCGCCTGGCGAGCGAAAATGCCGTTCCCGGCCTGCTGGAAGTACCAGGCGTGCGGCGTTTTGTCCACGTCTGTGGCGATCTCATCGATGCGCGGCAGCGGGTGCAGCACCTTCATGTTGTCGCGCGCGCCCTCGAGGTCGCTGGCGCGCAGCACGAACTGCGCCTTCACGTTGGCGTACTCGGACGGGTCCAGGCGCTCTTTCTGCACGCGGGTCATATAAAGAATATCCACGTGGCTCATCACCTCTTCGATGCTGGCGTGCAGGCTCCACTGGATGCCTTTCTCGTCCAGCATGTCGAGAATGTATTGCGGCATCGCCAGCGCGTCCGGGGCGATGAAGAAGAAGCGGTTACCGTTAAATTTCGCCAGCGCCTGGGTGAGGGAGTGAACGGTGCGGCCGTATTTCAGGTCGCCGACCATCGCGATATTCAGGTTCTCGAGCTTGCCCTGGGTCTCCTGAATGGTGAACAGATCCAGCAGGGTTTGCGTCGGGTGCTGGTTAGCACCGTCACCGGCGTTCAGCACCGGAATGCCGCCGGAGAATTCGGTTGCCAGACGCGCCGCGCCCTCCTGCGGATGACGCATCACAATCGCGTCGACGTAGGTGCTAATCACTGAAATGGTATCCGCCAGGGTTTCGCCTTTTTTACCCAGCGACGTGTTGCTGCTGTCCGAGAATCCCACCACGCTCGCGCCCAGGCGGTGCATGGAGGTCTCGAAGGAGAGGCGGGTGCGGGTCGAGGCTTCAAAGAAGCAGCTCGCAATCACCTTGTGCTTCAGCAGCTCCGGTTGCGGATTGGCCTTCAGTTTTGCCGCGGTTTCCAGAACCAGTTCCAGCTCTTCGCGGCTGAGGTCGTTTATGGAAATGATGTGTTTTTGATAAAGCGGATTCATGTTTATCTCCTGACGCCGGGCAAAAAAAAGCCCCTCAAATGAGGGGCTCTGGGAATAGGTTTAGCAACGGGAAGAAAAACGGCAGGCCAGCGTCTGATTTCAGACGCGGTAAGACGTTATGTCGTACACGCTTGACCATGCTTCCTCCCGGCAAATTGTCGGGCATTATACGCAGCTCGCTTTTCGGATCAAGCGATTTAATGCACGCTTTACTCAGTGCAAACGGTTCTTTGTGAATATTAATGCGTTCTGAGTAAATAATTAATTTGCTTGTGCACCAGCGCGGTGCGCTTCACCACCCGGGGTGCGACCCAGACGATACTGCTGCCCGCCACCACGCCTAAAATCTCCGGGAGCTGGTGATAATCCAGAATTCGCGCCACCGCGCGGCCATATCCGGCGACGGTATGCACAAGGATAAACTCGCTATTGTGCTCGACGCTGACCACCATTTCGGACACGGTACGCGCGGCGTCGGGGGCCGGGCGCAGCTGGGGATTCAGCGAATAAATCTTTAGCCCTTTGGCATTTCGAATTTTTATGACGCCGAGCAATTTAAGCAGACGTGAAACGGTGGACTGGCTGATGGTTTCAAAACCACGCTCCTGCAAATCCCGGCGGATCTCCTCCTGAGAGAGATAACTCTTTTCTGCGATCAGGCGCTGGCAGACCGTCAGCTGTAACTGTTCTTTTGGAGAGTAATCACCATATTCCGTCATAACTATTTCTCATGTAAGTGGCTGAAACAAAACGCCCGGTGGCGCTACGCTTACCGGGCCTACAACTTCAAAACATCACATCATTGCCCCCAGGCTCAACGCCACCATGATCACCACCGTCAGGATCCCCAGCAGCGGCGCCACCCATTTCAGATAACGCACGTAGGGCACGCGGGCGATAGCCAGCCCGCCCATGACCACCGCCGAGGTCGGCGTGACCAGGTTAACGATGCCGGAAGCGGACTGGTAAGCGGTTACCACCAGGTCGCGGTTGACGTTAGCGAAATCGGCAAGCGGTGCCATGATCGGCATCGTCAGAACGGCCAGGCCGGATGAAGAAGGCACAAGAAACGACAGCACGACCTCCAGCCAGTACATCACGTTGATAAACGCCACCGTGGACAACCCGCTGACCAGACCTTCCGCGCTGTGCAAAATGGTGTGGGTAATCATGCCCTTATCCATAATGACTACGATACCGCGCGCGATGCCGATAATCAGCGCGACGCCCAGCAAATCTCGCGCGCCGTTGATAAACGTAGACGTCAGCTCCTCTTCGCTCATCCGCGCAATCAGCCCGACGATAATCGCGCTGGCGAGAAACACCGCCGAGATCTCCGCCATCCACCACCCGAGCACCGCCACGCCGTAGATCATGACCGCGAAGGCGAGGGCGAAAATCACCAGGATGAGTTTGCGCACCGGGGTGAATTCCAGCGACTGTTCGCCCTTGTTGCCGAGGAAGTGGGCGCGGTTCTCCTCCTGCTTATCCGCGACGATAGAGAGTGAAGGATCCTTGCGCACCCTGCGGGCGTAACGCATGACCCACGCCACGCAGATGATCCAGCCGATGACCAGCAGCGCCACGCGCAGGGCGATGCCGTTGGTGAAGGGGATCCCGGCGGCGTTGGCGGCGATCACCGTCGCGAACGGGTTGATGGTGGAGCCGAGCGTGCCGATCCCCGCCCCGAGCAGCACGGTAGAGGCGGCGACCACCGGATCGAACCGGGCGGCCAGCATTACCGGCACCAGCAGGGTATAGAACGGCAGGGATTCTTCGGCCATGCCGTAAATCGTGCCGCCCGCGGCAAACAGCGCCATCAGGATCGGGATCATCCACTCCTCGCGCCCGCGCAGCCGGGTGGTAACGCGCTCGATCCCGGCGTCAATCGCGCCGGTTTTGGTGACGATCCCGAGAAATCCCCCGATGATCAGGATAAACAGCGCCACGTCGATCGCCCCGGCCTGGCCGGAAACCGGATCGTACAGCCCGGCAATGGGCGCCATCAGGACGGAAACCAGCCCCTGCGGATGGGCCGCCACGTGCGCGTAGGTGCCGGCAATCGGGACCTCTTTGCCGAGGGTCTCGTTCATTGCCATCTGGTACTGACCGGCGGGGACGACCCAGCTCAGCGCCGCCACAACGGCAATCAGAAAAAAGAGAATGGTGTAAGCGGAGGGAAACTTAAACTTGCCCATGATGTTCTCCTTAAACCCGGCGCACCCCGCGGCGCGCCGGGCGGTGATTAGTCGCCGAGTGTCGCCACCATGACCGCTTTAATGGTGTGCATGCGGTTCTCCGCTTCGTCGAAGACGATGGAGTTTGGCGATTCGAAGACCTCTTCCGTCACCTCCAGCCCCTTCAGCCCATAGGCCATCTCGATCTCGCGGCCCACTTTGGTGTGCTCGTTGTGGAATGCGGGCAGGCAGTGCATGAACTTGACGTTCGGGTTGCCGGTGGCCTTCATCACGTCCGCATTGATCTGATACGGCTTCATCAGGCTGACGCGCTCGGCCCAGGCCTCCTTCGGCTCGCCCATGGAGACCCACACGTCGGTGTAGAGGAAATCGGCCCCGCGAACGCCTTCTTCCACGTCGTCGGTGAGGGTGATGCGCGCGCCCGTCTCTTTGGCGATGGCGCGGCACTGCTCAACCAGCCCGGCTTCCGGCCAGAAGGATTTCGGTGCCACGAGGCGGATATCCATTCCCATCTTGGCCGCACCGACCATCAGCGAGTTGCCCATGTTGTTGCGGGCGTCGCCGAGATAGGCAAAGCTCAGCTCCGGCAGGGTTTTGCCCGGCGCGTGCTCCAGCATGGTCATCAGGTCAGCCAGGATCTGCGTCGGGTGGAACTCGTCGGTCAGGCCGTTCCACACCGGCACGCCCGCGTACTCGCCCAGCTCCTCGACGATGGCCTGGCCGTAGCCGCGGTATTCGATGCCGTCGTACATCCGGCCCAGCACGCGGGCAGTGTCCTTCATCGACTCTTTATGGCCGATCTGCGAGCCGCTTGGGCCGAGGTAGGTCACCTGCGCGCCCTGGTCGAATGCGCCCACTTCGAAGGCGCAGCGGGTGCGGGTGGAGGTTTTTTCAAAGATCAGGGCGATGTTTTTCCCGACCAGGGTCTGCTTTTCGCGCCCGGCTTTTTTGGCCGCCTTCAGCTCGATGGCGAGGTCGATCAGGTACTGGATCTCCGCCGGGGTGTAGTCCAGCAGTTTCAGGAAGTTGCGGTTTTTCAGGTTGATGGTCATGTGGGAAATCCTTTTTAAAATTAATGTCTAAGACCTGACCCCTCACCCTAACCCTCTCCCCAAAGGGGCGAGGGGATGGTTTGCTCCCTCTCCCCTGTGGGGAGAGGGCAGGGGTGAGGGGGAAGTTATTCAGTTACGAATCAACGTGCCTTTCTCGCCCGCGAGGATCTCCGCGCCGTCGGCCAGCGCGCCGATCCCGGCTATGCCGTTGCAGGCTTCAACAAACTCGCGGCAGGCGGCCACTTTTGGCCCCATCGATCCGGCGTCGAACTGCATGCCCCTGAGCAGTTCCGGCGTCACCTGCGCCAGCGGACGCTGGGTCGGTTTGCCCCAGTCGAGGTACACCGCGTCGGCATCGGTGAGGATCAGCAGGGCGTCGGCCTCTATCTGGCGGGCCAGCAGGGCGGCGGAGAGGTCTTTGTCGATTACCGCCTCAATCCCGCGATAGCCGTTGGCGTTCTCCACCACCGGCACGCCGCCGCCGCCGTTGCAGATCACCAGGTGGTCGCGCTGGATCAGCGCCGTGATGGCGTCGCTCTCGACGATGCGCTTCGGCTGCGGAGACGGCACCACGCGGCGGACGTAGCTGCCGTCGGCCTTAAACACCCAGCCTTTTTCAGCCGCCAGCGCTTTCGCCTGGGCTTCGCTGTACACCGGCCCGATGTACTTGGTCGGATTGCTAAAGGCAGGGTCGGCGGGGTCCACTTCGACCTGCGTGAGCAGGACGCTTACCTCCCGCTGCGGCAGGCTGTTTTTCAGCGCCTGCTGGAGCATGTAGCCGATCATTCCCTGGCTTTCGGCACCGAGAACGTCCAGCGGGTAGGGCGTCACTTTGTCGTAGGCGCTGTTCTGCAGGGCCAGCAGCCCGACCTGCGGGCCGTTGCCGTGCACCAGCACCACGCGCCACTGCGCCGTCAGCCCGGCGATGGTGCGGGCGGCCTGCTCGATGTTCTGGCGCTGGATCTCCGCTTCAAGCGGCTCGCCGCGCTTCAGCAGCGCGTTGCCGCCGAGGGCCACAACCAGAGTAGGTTTTCGTTCCATGATGGCTCCTTTAAATTCCGTCGCGTTCCAGTGGGCAGCTCATGCAGCGCGCGCCGCCGCGGCCGCGTCCGAGTTCGTCACCTGGTATCGGCAGCACGGTAATGCCCGCTTTGTCGTACTTCTCGTTGGTCCAGACGTTGCGCTCGTAGCCGATCACCACGCCCGGGCGGATGGTCAGCACGTTGTTGGCGTCGTTCCACTGCTCGCGTTCGGCCTCAAAGGCGTCGCCGCCGGTGGTGATCAGGCGCACCTGGGTAATGCCGAGCGCCTTCTCGATGGCGTGCAGCAGGTCGGTTTCCTGGGTGCGCAGCAGCCCGCCGCGTCCGTCCGGGGTGAGCGTCCAGCACTGGGCGTCCTTGCGCACCACTTCCGGGTAGACGGAGAAGGTATCCACGTCGATGTGGGTCATCACGGTATCAAGGTGCATGCAGGAGCGGTGTTTTGGCAGCTCAACGGCGATCACGCGCTCGGCCTGACGGTGTTTGAACAGGCTGTTGGCGAGGAACTCCACGCCCTGCGGCGTCGTGCGCTCGGACATGCCGATCAGCACCGCCCCGCGGCCAATGACCAATACGTCGCCGCCTTCCAGGGTGGCGTGGTCGTAATTAATATTCTCGTCGCCGAAATACTTAATAAAATCGCCGTCGGCAAACGCCGGGTGCCAGCGATATATTGCCCGCAGATTATTGGTTTCACGCTGGCGCGCCGGTTTAGCCATCGGGTTAATAGAGACGCCGTTATATATCCAGCAGGAGGTATCGCGGGTAAATAAATGGTTCGGCAGCGGCTTCATAATAAAGTCATTCGCCGTGTGGGTATCCACCACCATATTTTTAATGGCTGCCGGAATTTCGCCGTAGGTTAATCCGCCACTTAATCTGCGCGCTAGTTCCCGGTGCGGCATATCTGCCAGCCAGCCGCGCACGTCGCCGGCAAAGGTTGGCCCGAGGCGGTAGTCGGAGATTTGCGTCTCCAGGAGCCACGCTTTGGCTTCTGCAATATCAAGGGTTTGAGTGAGAAGGTCGGTCAACAGCAGGACTTCCACACCCTGCTCGCGCAGCGTGTTTGCGAAGATGTCATGCTCTTCACCCGCCCGTTCAACCGAGAGCACGTCATCGAATAGCAGCTCCTGACAGTTTGATGGCGTTAAGCGTTTCAGACTTAAATTTGGGCGGTGCAGCATAACGCTACGCAATTGACCAATTTCAGAACCGACGTAATGCTTTTCCATAATTATTCCTTTAACTGTTTTTCAGAATAAAAAGGGCATGCGCCATGTCATGTATTAATTTCATGGCGGCTAAGCTCAATTGATTTCGTGATTCATACTAGGCAGTTAAATAATCCGTATTGTGATATCGCTCACGCGAAAACGGATATTAAGGGGTTTGTTTTCATTTGCATGATTCGCATCAGATAATGATTAATTTCATATTATTGCAGGGTGAATAGCTAAGCAGGATCCCGTGGCATTATTTGGGGTTGTTATTATTTTGTAGATTTTAATCTTTTGAAATAAGTTGTTATGTGTTTGATTTTAAATGATAAATATCATGAGTTGGAATGGCTATGCAATTAACGTAATTAACTATTTTTGACTTAAGAAAAATCAATAAATAATTATGGTTTTTTAGAGCAAATTATCAAAACAGTAAAGTGTGAGACGGCAAGGAGTTTTGTTAATTAAAGCGAACGATCAACAGGTTAGAGCGGTCGCGTGGCAAGCGTTTATCAAGGTTATGCATAACCCCTGCATAATTGCCGGGAAGGATTAACAGAGAATTAACACCTTTTCCGATAAACATGCGCTCGCGCAAACCTCTTCCAAAAAGGGCTGGTATGGCAGCCTGGATTCTCGTATAAGAGATGAAAATGAAACGTTGTTTTATATCGAGGGTTTTCGCATGATCATTGGCAACATCCACCATCTCCAGCCCTGGCTGCCGGACGCGCTGCGCCAGGCCATTGAGCACGTCAAAAGCCACGTCACCGACGCGACGCCGCTCGGGAAACATGACATCAACGGCAACAGCCTGTTTTATCTGGTTTCGGAGGACATCACTCAGCCGTTTGCCGATCGCCGCGCCGAGTACCATGCGCGCTATCTGGATATCCAGATCGTAATGAAGGGCCAGGAGGGGATGACCTTCAGCACCCTGCCGCACGGCACGCCGGACACCGACTGGCTGGCGGACAAAGACATCGCGTTCCTGCCGGAAGGCGAGCAGGAGAAAACCGTGGTGCTAAGCGAAGGGGATTTCGTGGTGTTCTGGCCGGGCGAAGTGCACAAGCCGCTGTGCGCGGTAGGAGCACCGGCGAAAGTGCGTAAGGTTGTGGTGAAGATGCTGGTGGAGTGACCTTTACCCCTCACCCTAACCCTCTCCCCACAGGGGAGAGGGGCCTGCACCGAGCCGG
>NZ_JBLKDA010000007.1:0-57574 GCF_047530215.1 Enterobacter sp. 01-M-03-SI-ECC | reverse complement strand
GTTTTGATCCCCTCGCCCCTTTGGGGAGAGGGCCGGGGTGAGGGGACTCTCACTCCCCAAGCGTCGCCACCATCACCGCCTTGATCGTATGCATCCGGTTTTCCGCCTGGTCGAACACGATGCTCGCCGCCGACTCGAACACCTCGTCCGTCACCTCCATCCCGCCGTGCAGGTCGAATTCCTTCGCCATCTGCTTGCCGAGCGTGGTCTGGTCGTCATGGAACGCCGGCAGACAGTGCAGGAACTTCACGTTCGGGTTGCCGGTCAGCGCCATCATCTGCGCGTTCACCTGATACCCGCGCAGCAGCGCAATCCGCTCCGCCCACTTCTCTTTGGCTTCGCCCATCGACACCCACACGTCGGTATAGATAAAGTCCGCGCCCTTCACGCCCGCCGCCACGTCTTCCGTCAGGGTAATTTTCCCGCCGTGCTTCTCCGCCAGCGCGCTGCACTCCGCCACCAGGCTCTCTTCCGGCCAGCAGGCTTTTGGTGCCACCAGGCGCAGATCCAGCCCGGTCAGAGCCGCCGCTTCCAGCATCGAGTTGCCCATGTTGTTGCGCGCGTCGCCCGCGTAGACCAGCGTCATCTCGTTAAACGCCTTGCCCGGCAGGTGCTCCTGCATGGTCAGCAGGTCCGCCAGCAGCTGCGTTGGGTGGAACTCGTTGGTCAGCCCGTTCCACACCGGCACGCCCGCGTACTGCGCCAGCGTTTCGACAACTTCCTGGCCGTGGCCGCGATACTGAATGCCGTCGTACATCCGTCCGAGAACCCGTGCGGTGTCCTTAATTGACTCTTTATGCCCAATCTGGCTGCCGCTCGGCCCTAAATACGTGACGCGCGCGCCCTGGTCAAATGCGGCAACTTCGAAAGAGCAACGTGTACGGGTCGAGTCTTTTTCGAAGATGAGCGCGATGTTTTTACCGGTAAGCTTTTGTACTTCCTTGCCCTTTTTCTTATCGGCTTTGAGCTGTGCGGCAAGGATCAGCAGAGAAGTGAACTGTGCAGGGGTAAAGTCGAGCAATTTCAGAAAGTGTTTCTTGTACAGATCAGACATTTTATCCTCACATGGCGAATGCCACTTGTTGAATTAAAATTCACTTTATATGTGTAATTATTCATTTGCAACCCCGTTTCACAATTCTTTCTTACAAAGGTGGAGGCAAACCCGTCCGTGTGTGAAAATAGAAGTATCTGCCGCACTTTAAAGAGGATTGAGCCATGGCAAACCCGGAATTACTGGAAGAGCAACGCGAAGAGACGCGTCTGATTATTGAAGAACTGCTGGAAGACGGTAGCGATCCGGACGCGCTGTACACCATCGAGCACCATTTCTCTGCGGATGATTTCGACGCGCTGGAAAAAATGGCCGTAGAAGCCTTCAAGCTGGGTTACGAAGTGACCGAGCCGGAAGAGCTGGAAGTGGAAGAGGGCGACACCGTCATCTGCTGCGACATCCTGAGCGAAGGCGCGCTGAAGGCGGAACTTATCGACGCGCAGGTCGAACAGCTGATGAACCTGGCCGAGAAGTTTGACGTGGAGTACGACGGCTGGGGAACCTACTTCGAAGATCCGAACGGTGAAGACGGCGAAGAAGGCGACGACGAAGATTACGTCGATGAAGACGACGACGGCGTGCGTCACTAAGCGTTTCAGGCGGTGGCGCTCGCCACCGCTTTTTCAAGGCAGAACCATGGATTACCCGCAGATACTCGCCCCCGTACTCAACTTCCTCCAGTGCCCGACCCCGCAAGCATGGATTGATAAAGCCCGCGACCCGGCGAACCTGCCGCTGCTGCTCACCGACCACATGGTGTGCGAGCTCAAGGCCGCCCAGACCGCGCTATTACTCGTGCGTAAATACGTTGCCGACGAAAGCGGTGCCGACGCGCTGCTCGACTGGCTCAGGCCCTACGAACAGTTCACCTTCCGCGACGGCCCGGAGCCGGACTTCATCGCCCTGCACAAGCAGATTGGCAAAAGCGTGATGCCCAAAACCGACGACCCGTGGGGCCAGGCGCTGATCGACAGCATGGTGCTGCTGATTAAAGAGGAGCTGCACCACTTCTGGCAGGTGCGCGAGGCGATGCTGGCCCGCGACATTCCGTACGTCAAAATCACCGCCAGCCGCTACGCCAAAGGGATGCTGAAGGAAGTGCGCACCCACGAACCGCTGACGCTGATCGACAAGCTCATCTGCGGCGCCTACATCGAAGCCCGCTCCTGCGAACGCTTCGCCGCGCTGGCCCCGTTCCTCGACGACGACCTGCAGAAGTTCTATCTCTCGCTGCTGCGCTCGGAAGCGCGCCATTATCAGGACTACCTGACGCTGGCTCAGCAGGTGAGCGACGACGATATCTCACCGCGCATACAGCTTTTTGGTGAAATTGAAGCCACACTTATCTCGACACCGGACACCGAATTTCGCTTCCACAGCGGCGTGCCGGTGTAAACCGGCATAATTCAAGGATAAGGATGCGAGATGAATAAAACGTGGACCCGTACCGTGATGGTTGTTGTGGTGGCCGCCGCCGTGGCGTTCTGGGTGTTCTTCGACAGGCAGCGCGCGCCGGAACGGCAGATGGATGCTGCCCTTAACGCGATGCCCGCCTGGCAGGTGATCAAGGAGCAGGAGCCCGCGCTGCATCAGCGCATCCTCGACCAGATGGCCGCCCTGCAAAAAGCGGGCGAGCCGGAGCAGCAGATTATCGACACCATCCAGCCGCAGATCCTGCATCTGCAGATGTCGCGCCTGCAAAACGCCCCGGACGCCAACGTGGTGAACTACATGACCATCAACATGGAGCAGACTGCCGCCATCCAGAAGGTGAGCGACGACGCCTGCTTCCGCTTCCTCTACCCGGCGGTGAAGGGCGGCGTGAACCCGATGCGCATGCTGGATAAAGACCTGATGGCGCGGCGCATGCAGGCCGACGCCGACATGATGCGCGCGGCCTACGGCAAAAACCGCCACACCGTGACCCCTGCCGAACGCGAGGCGGCCGTCGAGGATGTGCGACCGATTATGAAGGCGCTTGCCGATAAGTACGGTGAGGACATCCAGCTGCTGCAGATGCCTGAGAAGGCGGCGGGCAAAGAGAAGCTCTCCTGCGATATGGTGCAGGAGATGTGGGCCAAGGTGCTGGCGCTGCCGGAGCAGAAGGCTGCGAGGGTGATTCGGCTTGCGGTGTCTGAGCTGGAGTGAAAGGGCGCTGGTTTTTTGGGCACTTAGCGCGGGTTTAGCGCGTCGTCGCTTGCATGGCGGCGCGCGACAGGTATAATCCACAACGTTTCCGCATCCCCTTCAGTGCCGAAGTGGCGAAATCGGTAGACGCAGTTGATTCAAAATCAACCGTAGAAATACGTGCCGGTTCGAGTCCGGCCTTCGGCACCATCGGAACATCAATAGACGTCAACGGACGTCTTTTTTTGTGCCTGAAATCCAGTATCCGCAAGGCTTTCCTCGCTTTTTCACTCAATCTAAGTCAACCTGATTCAATCTACATCAACTTACTGATGCGGGTACAACTGCGGGTATATCGCGGTTCGATAATGTTTGTACCCACACAGAACCCTTGAAAGGATATTCATCATGGCTCTGAGTGATGTGAAGGTTCGTTCGGCTAAGCCTGAAGCAAAAGCCTATAAACTTACTGACGGCGACGGTATGGTTTTGCTGGTTCATCCTAACGGCTCCAAATACTGGCGGCTACGTTATCGCTTCGGTGGTAAAGAGAAGATGCTGGCGCTTGGGAAATACCCTGAGGTTTCGCTGGCGGATGCCAGGGCGCGCCGGGACGAAGCCCGTAAGCTGTTAGCTAATGGCGTCGATCCCAGTGAAAACAAGAAAGCCGTTAAAGTAGAGCAGGAGCAAGAGGCGATAACGTTTGAAGTGGTTGCCAGAGACTGGCATGCCAGCAATCAGAAATGGTCTTCAGCGCATAGCGCTCGTGTATTGAAAAGTCTCGAAGATAATCTCTTTGCTGCTATCGGTAAGCGGAATATTGCTGAATTGAAGACGCGGGATCTGCTTGTCCCTATCAAAGCGGTGGAGTCATCCGGGCGTCTTGAAGTCGCCGCCCGTTTACAGCAGCGCACTACCGCAATTATGCGTTTTGCTGTGCAGAGCGGCTTAATCGATTACAACCCAGCACAAGAGATTGCCGGTGCAGTTGCTACGGCAAAAAGACAGCACCGTGCTGCTCTGGAACTTAACCGTATTCCGGAATTACTTCATCGCATTGATCACTATTCTGGTAGACCGTTAACCCGACTGGCGGTTGAACTCACTTTGTTGGTTTTCATCCGTTCAAGCGAGCTGCGTTTTGCCCGCTGGTCAGAAGTCGATTTTGAAACGGCCATGTGGACGATTCCAGGTGAGCGCGAACTGCTGGAAGGAGTTAAACATTCTCAGCGTGGTTCAAAGATGCGGACTCCTCATCTTGTTCCTTTGTCGCGGCAAGCCTTAACTATTCTGGAAAAGATTAAAAGCATGAATGGGAATCGAGAGCTGATTTTCGTAGGCGATCACGATCCCCGTAAACCCATGAGTGAGAACACGGTGAACAAGGCTTTGCGAGTTATGGGCTATGACACCAAAACGGAAGTCTGTGGGCATGGTTTCAGAACGATGGCGTGTAGTTCGTTGATTGAGTCGGGGCTGTGGTCGAGAGATGCGGTAGAGCGGCAGATGAGTCACCAGGAGCGTAACTCAGTACGTGCAGCTTATATCCATAAGGCCGAGCACTTGGATGAACGCAGACTGATGTTGCAGTGGTGGGCGGATTATCTGGATGCTAATCGGGTGAAGGGGATAAGTCCGTTTGATTTTTCGAAAAAATAATTGAAATGTGCTGAGATACTTTGATGAAAAATCTCAGTGCATTTCCTATAAGTGTATGATTATTAATCACTATAGCATATTTTCTTTCATTTGAAGATGGTCTGCTTATGTAAATGTGATGAAGATTACAGATGTTTACTATCTACTTCTTTAGTCTTAGTGCTATGAATAATAGCGAATATATCCAAACTTGGATTTTTTAGGAATAAAGAATTAAATGGAAATAATGAGTTTTGAGGAAGTAATTACTTATTTACATAAGAAATCTCGGCCATACTCTCTACTTATGGGGAATGGTTTCAGTATGGCCTATGATAACGAAATATTCTCATATAACGCCCTTTATAATTTTTTAACGTCGAGAGATGATCAATTAATCAATAAACTTTTTGATGTGATAAAAACTAAAAATTTTGAATTGGTAATGCAGCAATTAGATACAACATTGGCCTTGTTAAAGGCTTTTGGCTCGGATGATAAGTTGCAGAGTGATATTATTTTAGCAAGCAAAAAGTTGAAAGACGGTTTGCTAAGTTCGATACATCAACTTCATCCTGAGCATGTATATAAAATCCCAGAGAAAAAGATAATTGCTTGTGCTGAATTCTTAAATTTATTTATTAAAAGCGGCGGGCATGTTTTTTCTACGAATTATGACATGTTATTATATTGGACCCTTATGCGCAAGCATGTTGAAAATGCTATCGATGGCTTTGGTCGAGAGATAGAAAATCTTGATGAAGTGCTCCGTGGAGAAACGGCTGAATATTCGGATCTTGTGTGGGGGCCAAATATAGAGAGCCAAAATATTCATTATTTACATGGTGCTTTACATATTTTTGACTCAGGGGTTGATATTGAAAAGGAACAATATGATCAAAGTAATTTTTTATTAGAAAAGATTAAAAAAAGACTCGATAGAGGAAGTTATCCAATATTTGTAACAGCCGGAAACGGAGATGAAAAACTTAGCCACATTAGGCATAATAGATATCTATCTCATTGTTTTGATAAATTATCATCAGTCGATGGCTCTTTGATTACTTTTGGTTTTAATTTTGGTGAGTATGATGAGCATATCATTGAAGCGATCAACAAAGCGACGCATGCTCAAAATAAAATCCCTCCAAAACTATGGAGTGTTTATATTGGGGTTTATTCTGATAATGATGCGGAACATATTCGTTCAATACAATCAAAATTCCACGCAAAAGTAAAAATTTTTGATGCAAAAACAGTTAATGTTTGGGGTGTTTAATTTAAATGCTGTAACGATTTTCTTATGGCATGAATTAAGTTGAGGTTTATTAACCTCAACTCTTCTTCAATTCTAATGTTTTCGCTGATCTTAGCAACCAATACAGCATTATCTCTGGGGAAGCTCCAATTTACTCACCGATCATTCGTTGCATGCTTTGTGTCCAGGATGCTTTGAATGCTGAGTCTCCTGCAAACAGCTTATAAAGCTCCAGCTCATCCTTACGTCGTTGCAACATAATCTCTTTGAGCATCTTTTCAAAAGCCAAGTTTCTGTTATGTGGATCAGGATTATTTCTATACTTAGTCTCAAAATCAGGGTGATTACGAATGCTCTCAGCAATGTTTATAAACTTCACTTTCTGCTCTTCAGGCGTAGCACTCCACCCCTGGAACCACCTCTCATTGAAGGTGCGGATTATTTCGTCTAATGGATCTTTTTCCTTTTCACTGCTATGTGCTCCACGTGGGTTTGGGTTTTGTGGATCAAGCTCCGCTTCCTCATCGCTCAACTTGATTGTGTGATTGAGCTTCACACGCTGCAGCCCATAGGAACTCAAATCAACAGAATCTAAAAGCTCATCAATGGCATCTGCGTCAGGGTCTTCAACTTTCAGCTTAGGTATGAGGAATTTCAAGAACCAGAACAGTTTCTCCCAAGTCACCATCTCATAAGGCATGATAGAGGCCATTTGCCCATAGATTTTCACGAATTGTTTGGCTTTAATTTTGAAATCAACTTTAGCTTCAGGTTCGAGTTCTAACTCATAGTCAAAACGAGCTGCTGCAACATCGATTATCGGGCTAAGAGTCTGGGCATCCTCATTTTTAAAGTAACGAATTACAAACTCTTCAACTTCATGCCACTCATAAATCCCCACATCATCCATTTCATCTTTTAACTCATGCAGCACGTTGATATCAGTGGCTTGCGACAAAGATGTGGCTGTATAAAACGGATCAAATGCTAACTGAATGTCTTCAACAGAATTGAAGAAATCCAGTACAAACAAATCTTCTGTTTTCTTTCCCAACTTGGGTGCACTACGATTGAGTCGCGACAATGCTTGCACACACAAGACGCTCGCTAGCTTTTTATCCACATACATAGCACAAAGCTTTGGCTGGTCAAATCCGGTAAGGTATTTGTTGGCGACAACCAAAAGTCGATATTCATCAGTATCGAACATATCTTTAGTATCAGTTTCAGCAAAGCCATTGATATCGGCTTCAGTGTACTCAATTCCATCAACTTCTTTCGTACCCGAGAATGCAATCAGAATTTTAAAAGGGTTGCTTTGCTCTTCAAGTATACGTTTGATGGCTTTGTAGTAACGAATGGCAGTCTCAATGTTTTGAGTTACTATCATCCCCTTTCCTTTGCCTTTGAGCTTTTTCGCATTTACCACGTGAGGCACAAAATGCTCCAACATGATCTCTGCCTTCGTATCAATAGTCTGCTGACTGCGCTCAACATAGGCTCTAAGTTTTTTCTGGGCTTTTTTAGTATCGAACTCTGGGTTGTCAGCTATCGATTTCTCAATCTCATAATAGCTCTTGTAAGTCGTATAATTGGCAAGTACGTCCAGAATAAAACCTTCTTCTATCGCTTGTTTCATCGAGTAAAGATGGAAGGGTTTAAATGCACCATCTTCCTGACGCTCTCCAAACTTTTCTAGCGTGCTGTTTTTCGGTGTTGCCGTAAACGCCAGATACGATGCATTACCTCGCATTTTACTCGACTTCATTGCTTGAAGAATTTTATCCTGAGCATCCTCAGCCTCTTCAACTTCAGCTTTACCCATTGCTCGGTTCATATTGTTATGCGCTGAACCAGACTGAGAACTGTGTGCCTCATCGATGATCACGGCGAAACGCTTATCACTCAGGTCGGCAATACCATCAATGATAAACGGGAATTTTTGAATCGTCGTAATAATGATTTTCTTGCCGTTTTCAAGTGCTTGCTTAAGCTCAGATGACTTGTGTGCTGGGGCAATGATATTCTTTACTTCTGAGAACTCTTTAATATTATCCCGTAATTGTTTATCCAACAGTCGTCTGTCAGTCACGACAATCACAGAGTCGAATAAAGGCTGCTCCAGACTTTTACCACCTGCCACGGCTTCGGTAGAAGGATAGGTCTCAATAAGCTGGTAGGCAGCCCAAGTAATTGAATTAGACTTACCAGAACCAGCTGAATGTTGAATTAAATATGTCTGACCAACGCCATGAGTAGCAGCATGATCGACCAATTTTCTGACAACATCTAGTTGGTGGTATCGAGGGAAAAACAAGGTTCGCTTCGGTAATGACTCTTTACTTGTGCCATCCAGACGGACAAAATGCTGAATGATGTTGGCTAGGCTTTCTTTGGTGAATATCTCTTGCCATAGATATGCCGTTTTGTGCCCAGCTGGGTTAGGAGGATTACCCTGGCCAAGGTTGTGTCCTTTATTGAACGGCAAGAAAAATGTATTGCTTCCCACCAACTTCGTGGTCATGTAGACCTCATCCGTATCCACTGCCATATGCACCAGACAACGACTAAAGGTCAGCAATGGCTGAGTAGCATCACGGTCGTCACGATATTGCTTTTGCCCATGGTAGCGAGCCGTTTGTCCCGTCCAGGGGTTTTTTAACTCCAAGGTGATCAATGGTATACCGTTGATGAACAACACCATGTCTATTTCTTGTAAAGGATTCGCTATCGAGTAACGTACCTGCCTAGTACAACTAAAAACGTTTCCAGCAAAGTTCTGCTTTACCTTCTCGCTACTGCTCGCCAGTGGTGCCGGATAAAGCAAAATAAAATGGGCATCATCTACACTCAATCCTCTCTTAAGTAGGTGCAAAATACCGTGCTTTTTAATGAGCCGATCAAACCGTTCCAATAACTTCCGTTGCCAATCTGCTGGATTATTTTTTTGTAATTTAGTTAGTTCAGCTTCCTGTGTCTTTTCTAGAAATTGCCAGAAAAAACGCTCATCGATGGCATATTGCATATTAAAGTCACTAGAAACACCAATGACATACCCTGCACCGAAGAACTGGTGGCTTACTCCTTCTTTGAGCTCTTCAGTACTGATACCTACCAAACATTTTTCAATGGTTGACTCTAATGCTTGTTCATTGGTTTGACTAACCATGGTTGTAAGTTCCATTGTTTAAAACATTTTTATCAAGCGCCAGTAAATCTAAGCATTCACAGGCATCATCAAAATCATATTCTTTTGGGGCCATCAGCAGTACTGTGCTTGGTGCATCGGGTCGCTATGCCAAACATTTCAGAAAACGTACGCATCGGTAAAGCCTCGTTCGCTGAGCTTCTTAGCCTCATAACTGGGCTGCTTTTATGATTCACTGTGAACATATTGCTCGACCATATTAGGTGTAATTTTTATTTTGCCTGTCACAGCGCTGTTGATCAGAGTGGTTTTGTACTCTTTTAGCTTTTCGATTTGTGTCTGTTGCAACTCAATAGCAAGGTCGTATGCTTTAGATTGTTCTCCAGCATATGCAAGAATTGTCAATTGCTCTTCTGCGGGTGCTACAGGTACATGGATGTCAAAAAGATCACCTGTATATAATCTAATCAATCCTTCTACAATTCCCTTCGCACGAATGATGAATTGTTCAATATATGAAGGATGACGAAATAATATTTCCAAATACTTCGCATCTACAATATGATCTTTGCATTTATAAACGGCGTAATCAGGACTGACTAATCCTTTAAATTCAATGCTGCTTTTGAAGAATACACCTAAGTGAGCTTTTAACTTATTAAAAACCAAATCATTCTCGTAAACAACTTTATTGTCGATGTTGCTCGCAGCTACTTCTGCCTTATCGTGATAATCAGCTCTAACAACTAAGCCATGAATCTGACTGACCATAAAAAGAGGTTCTTCTCCTGTTTTTGAACGTTCACTTCGCTCCTCTAAAATATATTTAAGGCGTTTGACCTCCCAATGTTTTGGGATTTTACCAATCCAATCCACACCAGATTCTTTCAATTGCACGTTTGGATCAAGGCCTTGTGTTACTGCCTTTTGAATTAATATTTGCTTACGCTCTTTAAGCAGGCTGATTTCACGCTCTTTGATTGAAATCGCCAGGTTAATTTGCTCTGTCTTTTTGTTAAGAAAACTAACGATTTGGCTTTGTTCTTCTTCAGGTGGAAGAATGAAAGGAATCGCTTTCATTCTCTCTTTTGAAAGGTCCCACTGCCCAATGCGCACCCCATCTGAAGCACTACCGAAAAATGAAACATACAATTTACTTCTAATTGCCAAATTGAAAAAATCCGGATTGATTGCTTTGGAAAAATTAAAAACAAAGTAAGCAGGGCTCACTATGCCAGTATGCTTTGAAACACCATATGAACCTTGCCAAGCTTTCATTTTATTCATTCCAAATTGTCCTTTTTCTAGCTTTTTATAGCCACTTAGGTCGTCTGGAATAAAATTGTGATTAGAGTCTTGATCTTCAACATCCCTTTCAATAACGCCTAGTTCACGCGTTATTGATAGTAGTGGAAGATGGGGGGAGTTTTTTACTGACACAGAAGAAAGACAGGAACCTAACTTTGTAAGTTTCCAATGACTAGGGATTTCACCAATCCATTCAAAGCCTGAGTTAATATATTCTTTATATTTCGGCATTGAAATTAAATTAACCATCAATCTTTCCCCTGAAATTCTGAAACTTTTATACCTAAAATTTGCGCAATCAACCCATCTGCCTTTTGTTCAAGATTAATAATGTCTGTTGCTACTTCTTCTAGGCTTCTTAAAGGCTTATGACGATAGAAATATTTATTAAAACTGATCTCATAACCAATCTTCACCGAATCCATATTGATCCAAGCTTCATTAATATGCGGTTTTACTTCATCAAGAAAGTACTGATAAATACTTTTTTTCAATGGAACCGACTCAGTGTCACGAAGGTCAGTGCTGGTCTCGTAAATAACGTATTCACCTTTTTTTTCGCTTGGGTAGTAGCCAAAATCAGATAAATCATCCATTTCACATTCATAGCGGGCAAGTAGAGCGTCTAGTTTGTCACTACTCAATTTAACAACTTTTTTAACTACTTTTTTTGCTGACTCGTCATACCAACTGACGGCATTCAGGATAGCATTTTTCTCAGGCGCAGAGAGTTTCATACTGTTTGCTTTAAGAGATTTATCAACAAGGTTCATAAACTGATTAAAGTCATCAAATTCATCATTACCAACGTCACTCATCAATTGCTTAGCCGTTTCCAAAACGCCTTTAAGTGCTAACCAATGCTTGGCATCAAGCAGTTTGGCCCTGGTTTTCGCATTTAAACTGATTCCGTTCTCTTCACACCAAGCGAGAATTTCTTGCTCAATGGATTTCAGGAAACTTTTTTTCTGGTCGCTGCCAAAACCAGTGGTTTTATAGACATCTTCACCGTATTCGGCATATAAGTGTGCCATCACGTCGCTAAATTGCTTATCAAAGCGCAGTGTTGCTATGGCGTCCTGAGTAAAGCAGGCTTTACGTCGGTCCGGACGTTCAATGGTCACTTTGAAATAACCAAAGTCATCATTGCTAAACACTTTACTGGCAATACCAACAGGGTCATTGTTTGTATCTAATTGCCTTTCAACGTCCGCGCAGGCAAGATAGGTATCGGTGATTTCTGTGATATGTTCAGGTGCAAATTCGCAGTTTTTATTGCCTAAGTTTTTACGCAGTTTGCGATAGAGTAAGCTCGCATCAATCAGTTGTACCTTGCCTTTTCGGGAAGCAGGTTTATTGTTATTGAGAACCCAAATGTAAGTAGTAATACCTGTGTTATAGAAAAGGTTATTCGGCAATTGAACGATGGTATCCAACATATCGTTTTCGATAATAAACCGGCGAATATTACTTTCACCGCCACCCGCATCCCCTGTAAATAAGGATGAGCCATTGTGAACAGATGCGATCCGGCTGCCGAGCGGGCTAACGCTGGGATCTTTCATCTTGTTGACCATTTCCATTAAGAATAGTAACTGGCCATCACTTGAGCGCGGCGTAGCATCGACTACCTCAACGTTACCCCAATAATCTTTAAGGCACACTTTAAAGCGAGGATCAATCACATCACTCCCATCTTTGATGTGTTTCTGTTCGGACGCCCAACTCTTGCCGTAAGGCGGGTTGGATAACATAAAGTCAAACCGGGAGGACGCAAACTCGTCCGTAGACAATGTTGAGCCTACTTTGATGTTCTCAGGATTATTACCCTTAATCATCATATCTGATTTACAGATAGCGTAAGTTTCGTCGTTAATCTCTTTACCGTATAAATAGATATCCCGACTGTCATTAGGGTACTTCTCTTCAATGAAATTCTGAGATTCAGTCAACATACCGCCGCTACCACAGGCTGGGTCGTAAACAGTCATGGTGAGTGGGAGTTGGTCCTTCACCGGGTCAAAAACTAAGTGCGTCATCAGTTCGATCACTTCCCTGGGGGTAAAGTGTTCACCGGCTTCTTCGTTGTTTTCTTCATTAAACTTGCGGATTAATTCTTCGAACACATAGCCCATACCCAAGTTGGAGAGGGCTGGCATCTTGTTGCCATCGGGATCTTCCACAACTTCTGGCGTTAAGTTGATATAAGGAGAGACAAATTTTTCAACCACATCTAACAAAACATGCTTCGAAGCCATGTGGCGAATTTGTGACTTAAGGTTAAAACACTCAATGATTTCTTTAACGTTATCGCTAAAGCCAAGTAAGTACTCTTCAAAGTTTGCCAGGAGTATTTGCTGGTTGTTCGTTGCGGTGTTAAATAGTGACTTCAATGTCCATTTTGACGTGTTATAAAACACATAGCCACTAGCTGCCTTTAAGGGCTCATCATCCAACTCTGTAGCTTGCATCTCTTCTTTTTGGAATTTAACTTCCGCCAACACAGCTTCCTTGGTTGGCTCTAATAAAGTATCCAAACGTCGCAAAACCACCATAGGTAAAATCACATCGCGGTACTTACCTCGAACGTACACATCGCGTAAGCAATCGTCGGCAATGTTCCAAATAAAAGAGATAAGCTTGTTGTGTACACTATGATCCATTTTTCTTCCTAATCACTGCTCATTTTTACATCTGAATGAAGAGCTAAACTTGGCCTATATGTCTGTTGGTATGTTTACACAAAGGTGCAAGTAGCCAAAGATGGTTTCGAATCGTCCCAGTTTAACCAAGTACGCTTCTTAGTCCAGCCCCAAGCTAGTATGAAAAGATGGCGTGACTTGGACTGACCCCGGGTTGCGGTCAGTCAATCTCTTGGTCACTTGATGCAGGAGCTCGACCTGTCAATACGAGTTCACCGAAAACACACGAAAGTGGCTGGGATCACCGAATAAACGTCAGGGCAACCCAGCGAAACCTGCAACTGCGACGCTGCTGCCAATCTGCTGCCCCACGGGCAGATGACCGGCTACATTAAACACAAACAGGCACCGATATTTGAAGATAAATGCTACCGCTACGACCGTTGCCGAACTTACAGCGATTTGCGTACGACGCTGAGCAGTGGCTGATACAAGTTATTCAAACGCAACTCGACGGACGCCTGCGCATCGAGTACCAATACGACCCCTGGGAAGACCGCAACGAGGGTGTGCACCTGCACAAAAAGACGGATGCCCCTGTTGCGGGAGGTTCAGAATGGTAAGCAATGCCTTTCAGGACTGCGACCGCCTTAACCGAGGGCCTAATTTCTACACTACTGCTGCAATTGGCGTGTCCATTATCGGCCAATTGCAGCCGCTCATGATCCTTATATATCGGTCATAAATACATCGTGGTAATTATGTTTGCGTACAAATATAATTCATTAATGCTTAATGGTGTTACGGCAGCATTAAGGATTGGTAACTCGTTATGGGGTTTGAGCCGCACTTTCATAAGGAATCAAGGATGACACCAATTTTTCGCCCGCAGTGCCCGGACTTTTTGTTGCCATTCTACGACCTCATTGGGACCGAGTTCCCTACTGATTCGCCAGATTTAAAACAATCAGTACTCAGACCAGTGGAGCGCCAGTTCATGAGACTCCGGAGCATTCTTGTCGACACATTTGAAGCTCGCTGCTGCTACTGCGAAATTTATGCAGACCAATCTTCTTCTGGCGTCATCGAAAGGTTTAGACCTAGAGGTTCCCCCCCAGTAAACGAAACGAAAAGACCTCAAAGCTCCTCGTACTGGCATCTTCAGTTTGATTGGAGAAATCTCTATTGGGCCTGCGCTACTTGCAATCGCTATAAAGCTGACCGGTTTCCCCTTTTCGGTGAATCAGCGCCCCCTGGATTACGGTACGATCAGATCCTCGAACATGAGGAGCCCATCCTTCTTGATCCTTGCCATGACAACCCTGATGAACATCTACGATTTTTGGAGAATGGATTTGTCGAAGGTCTAACTTCCCGTGGCATGGAAACAATCCAACTTCTGGATCTCAATCGGCGACAGCTAATTATTTCTCGAGAAGAGCAAGTAAAACTTTTCACAATCGCTAGCCCACGAGAAAGAGCTGACAAGTCCACAGGACATACAGCTCATTGTGCCGTTTGGCGACAAATGCTCCATCATGGAGTTGCTGCTGTTCGGGGAGAAACCATCCACCCTGCTATGCCTGTGAAGATTGAACAGAAAATTGATACTGAAGCAGGTACGGGCTTCGAAGCTTATCGCTCAAAGTCTCAGTACATCAGCCGCATTAAGATAAAGAACTTCGGCCCGATCCATATTCTCGATCTTGACTTGAGCCTATCCGAGTCACCTCAGGCACCATGCTTTGCACTCTTAGGGGAGAACGGCGTAGGAAAGAGCACCGTTTTACGCGCTCTGGCGCTGGCGTTATCAGGGAAAGCATATTCCAAAAGACTGGGGTTAAACAGCGCCAAGCTTCTCTCTGATGGTGCTTCGGATGGAGAGGTTAGAGTGTCCATCGTTGGCGGCGAAGATGACATCATCATGAAGCTTCGACGCAACCGTGCTATCGAGTTCAACACCGATACTTCAAGGTCTTTAGTTTTGGCTTACGGCGCAACAAGGTTACTGCCAAAAGGTAGGCACAAAGCCAAAGACGGTGAAGCTCACGCGAAAATTGATAATTTGTTTGACCCCTTCCTCCCTCTGAGCAACCCCGCCGAGTGGCTTTCCACGTTAGAGGAAGGAAGCTTAGCAGAAGTAAATAACGTGCTCGCCAGTCTGATGCCTCAAGACCATCAAGTTACGGTTATTCTGACTCCTGAAACTGGTGCCGTCTCTCTACAAGTAGGTAACGTGCCAGGTCGCAAATTTGACCATCTCAGTGATGGTTATCAGTCAATGCTTGGCATGGCGGTAGACATCATGAAGGTGCTTTATCGCTCAGGATCAACTATGGAGTCCGCCGAAGGCGTAGTGATCATTGACGAACTGGGTAATCACTTCCATCCGGCATGGCGGCTTCAATGCCTATCTGCACTGCGCGCAGCCTTTCCGCGCGCTCAATTTATTTATAGCACCCATGACCCACTATGCTTAAGAGGGCTTTACGCGGGTGAAGTGACTGTATTGAAGCGAGACAGGCTTGGGCATATTTATGCTTTAGAGGATCTTCCCTCCGTATCTAGGCTCAGAGTCGAACAACTTTTATCTTCTGAACATTTTGGCTTGCGGAGTACAGCTGATCCCCAGATGGAAGAGGATATTCATGAGTACGAAGAGCTGCTCGGCTCGCCAGACCGTACAGCGAATGAAGATGCAAGACTTGAAGAGTTGGTGCAACGTTTGACCGATGACCGTTATCTGGGCGCAACTCGCCGTGAACGTCTTGCACTACAGCTTCTGGATACTTCAGGCTTGGAAGATGTGCCGGTACAGCCAAGCATCAGCGCACGCGAACTATCCGAAAAAACTGTATCTCGGTTGCGTTTTATCATGAATCAAGTATCACCTCGTACTGATACTCAAGGAAATCAGTAAGATGATTAAAGTTGAACGCCCTACAAATAGTACGCCTATTGGACTGGTCGATGAAGGCCGGGCAGAACGTCGGGCAAATCGTCTTGCCATCCTTGCAGGTCAAAAGCCAAACTTTACAGCGTATTCAACTCAAGCGGTCAGAGCTCAGCTAGCTGCAATTTTTGGCCGGAAATGCGTATTCTGTGAATCACTTTTGGCAGGAACCCAGTCTGGTGATATAGAGCACTACCGCCCCAAAGGAAGGGTGGTCATTGACGCTACGCCACCACTCAGAACCAAAATCAGAAAAGACGGTTATTACTGGCTAGCAGCCAGTTGGTCCAATCTTTTAATTGCATGCGCTGACTGTAACCGCCCCAGAACACAGCCTGACTTCGATGGCTCATCCCGCGTTATCGGAAAGTCGAATTATTTTCCGCTAGCTGATGAAGCCACGCGAGCATCCGGCCCTCGTGGGTTAAGGAACGAATACCCATTATTGCTCAACCCCTGTATTGATGACCCAGATGAACACTTGGTTTTCCTCGACGATGGCAGGGTTGAACCGGCACTAATAAATGGGCAGGAAAGCAGGAAAGGAAAAGCGAGTATCCAATATCTTGGCCTGGCGAGAGCTGAGCTGTTGCAGATGCGCGCTCGCCATCGGCGAACCGTGATTGCTGCGATTCGACATACTATTGCGGCCCTGGAGGAGGGACGTGATCCAGGAACAGATCTTGATGACCTGCTGACGTTACTTTCCTCCAAAGAAGCATACGTAGCCTATACCCGAACGTTAGTTCGAACTCATATGAGTGCTTACATTGAAGCCTTGGGTCTATAAGGGGTCAGTGCGACGCGCGTTCTCAATGATTAAAACTTATGGCATGCCGCTGTGCTAATTATGCGTAGGAGGTTAAGCGGCCTGCGCTAGCGCCTGTTGAAGCTCTGGGTATCACCGTGTGTCAATCAGGACACCGGGCTCTTCGGGAAGCGGGAGACATCGGCCGCATCGGTGGCCGCTGGCATATCCGGCAGATGGTGCAGAGCTCTGCCAGTGCCGGGAGAAACCCTCCCTGCGCTGTACTGGCTTATCTGATACTTCCCCCAAATGAGCGTTCTTCTTTTGTGTATGCCTTGGTGTATTCTTTGGCAAAGTATTCCAGATGGCTCCTGAGGTTCAGTATCTGTTGACCATAGCGATCCACCCGAAGGCGCTCCAGATAGTGCGGTGCATTGTTGAAAGCAACCAGCGTCCTGTACTCAGGGAATTCGAGCAGTCCCAGCGCACTTAGCCATGCCTCGCAGATGTAACTCCCCAGGTTATGGTCTTCTTTCGAATAATTACCTAATCCATTGAACGTATCTTTGTTGACGAATATCGCCATGTGGTAATGGGATTTGCCGCTGGTTCCCACCTCACGTACCCAGACGTGTCTCAGGTCAGTTGGGCAAACCTGATAGCCTTCCCGCTTGCGTCGTTTCTGATGGGCTGTGATACGGGCTCTCAGCGCCCCAGTTACTCGTTCCATCAATCCTGAACTCAGATCAGGCGCACAGGCAATACTGTCACCCGTATCACGATGTTCAGGTAATCTGAGTACGAAGGTGAATACGGATGTCCTGGCATGGGCTGTTGTAGCGAAGTTGATAATATCCGTAATACGATTCATATAGCCCGGATTGATTTCCCCAAATTTAAGGTTAGTCATAAGTATTACTCCTTTTGCGTTTTTCTCAGGCGAGCGAAGCCTCTGCCAGAGCGAATGGCAGTAATGAATACGTTGGTTTTTTGATATTTATGCCTTTCTTAGGTTGGGGTGTTATTTTTCAGTTATTATCCCATGGCGGTTATAACTGATGGTGAACAGCGATGATTTCTATTTTTGAAGTGTGCTTGTCATTTTTTTGATATTTAACTATGTTATTTTGATAGCATTTTAATATATCAAAATTGAATTAATGTATGTGTCTAAAATAAATCAATCCCTTACGACAATTCAGTTGTTTTACGCTAAATTAGTCAAGGTCACATATTTAACACTAAAATCAAATACACTTTCTAAAATACATTGCCAATCGCTTTTCATATCCGCCCACATATCTGCCCGTATATGTCATTAGCTTGCTTGCCTATAATTCAATATATTAAATCTCCTTATGTGTGAATCTCTTTGTATATATTAACCCCTTTATATGTTAATTCCTTTGTATATAATATATATACTGTATGATGGAAGATAACTGATATATACCAAAGCCTTTTCACATGCGGGGCTTTATATTATTGGTGTTCAGAATTTACTCCAGGGTTAGCAATTCAGAACATAAATGAAAATCTGATAATCAGGACATTCGGAAGTGCTCATGGACAACGTCTGTTTTATCCATTTTTGCTTCTGCCAGGCCACCAGGAGCTAAGCCTTGCTTCCATTCTTTTACAACTATGCTCAGTTACCCCGGGAGTCTGCTATGCGCTGCTGCACCCAGGCTTCCACTTCGCTCTTTAGCCAGCGAGAGCTGCGACCCAGTTTGATTGGCTTAGGGAACAGTCCTTCACTGATGAGTTTGTAGAACCATTTGTCTGTCATTTCGGTATAGGTTGTGATGAATGCCATATCGACAAGCTGGTCGTTCAGCAGAGCAGGTGATGTATTCATGTGGATATCTCCTTTACGTTGAATGTGAAAAGGAGGAATGACTGGTTTTCAGTGTTGTGTGGCAGCCTTCCTCAGGGGATGGAAGGCCGTGTAAAAAATTAATGAAGCTGGTTGTTACCCACTTTCCTCCGTCGCGTAAGAGATGCATAAAACGTCACTTCTTTGACCCGGAGCAGATGTCATGCCATAGCGATCCATTGGGTATGGCGGGCAGCGCCTGAGAAGTTTGTTGTCGCAGTAATTTTTAACTAACTTCCGGTTCCGTAAGATTCTCAAGGTAGAAAGTACCTTCTGAATAGAGGGGCACTGGTAGATTTCTGAAACGACCGTACTTTAGTTAATACTATGAATTTAAACGTTAAAACAAAAAGTAACCTACTTTTATAGGTTACTTTTAAATTTAGGAAAATGTAATAAATGCCCTAAAATTATTGAATTTAGGGTACTTTTAATTTTTTAATTATTGTCAAATTAAGGTAAATTAGTTGTGCGATGGTGATGGGGGAGCTTCCGGAGCAGGAAGGTAAACCAGCAGGCAAATGCAGAGAAATCAGGAACAGCCTGGGGGATGTATGGCGTATAAATACAAAGCAACGATGTACTATTCTGATGAGGAGACTGAGGCGTTTCTTCGTGACAAAGCTGTGAAGTCGAATGGGAAAAAAAGTACGTCTCATTATCTTTACTCTCTGGTCACAAAAGAGAGAGAAAATCTGATGGCTAATAATGACATCAAAAATAAACCCGTTCCGGTTCAGCTTTTTCCCGAATATGTTAATTCAAAAGAATTTAGTGTGAATGGTTCGGTTGAGTTTTTCGGGCTGTCTGATGTATTTCACCCTCATAAAGGAGAAAGTTCTCTGATACGGAAAAACCATAAAGCTTTGATGGAAACAATTGACGATAAAATTCTTGAACACGTTGCTAATCATTTTAGCAACCATGGTCACGAAGTTAACGATAAGTCGTTTCGGATTGTGCTGAAGACATATGTGGCGTGTTATTACTGTAATATCAGTACTATCCCAGGATTATACTCCGGAACGTTTACTGCTACGTGCAGGATGATCACTGTCAGTAGGAATGAATGGGACAAATATGGCGGGGTGCTGGATTTTGAAAACGTACGCTATATAAAATACGAAGCTGTAGCTAAAGCAGAGCGAAGAATACCCAGAGGCCTCTGTAAGATCGCTGAATCACTCAGGACGGATACAACCGGGGCTTTTTTTATACCGATGCTAACTTTACAAAAAAACTTTCCTGGGGAGAAGTTAGCTGGATCTGTGATTATCAAAGGTATTGATATTTCTTTTGGTAAAGAACGTCTGAAGTTTAAAACCATGAATGAAAGCCAGAAGAAAAGGCATCTGATGAAACCTCAATACAATTGATTGAGTTGTAAATTATTTCAGACCTATATTACTCCTGTGATATTGAACAAAATTCTTTTATCACAGGTGAAATATGAACAATGAATCCTCTAAAATAATGCCACTACAGCAACTCCTTTCGCGGTTGCCTGCTGATGCGACAGAAAAGATATACCGTCAACTCAGCAGTATCATAAGTTATGAACCCTGTATCGGACTGATGGGAAAAAGTGGCGCAGGGAAATCCAGCCTCTGCAATACCCTGTTCAGTCCACCTCCCGCCAGGGTTGATGCCATCAGCGGCTGTACCCGTACCGTTCAGCGCTATCGGGTCACTCACGGCACACATACGCTGACCCTGGTAGATTTTCCGGGTATTGGCGAAACTCCTGAGCTGGACAATCTTTACCGTCGCCTGTATCAGGCATGGTCCGGAAGACTGGACCTGATTGTCTGGGTACTCAAAGCCGATGAGCGGGCCTGGAACGAGGATATACGCTGTTACCGCGAGTTACTCCGCAGCGGAGCAGTACCGGAGCGCTTTATGTTTGTACTCAGCCAGGCGGACAAAATGGAGCCCTGCCGGGAATGGGATGGGCAGAATCACCGGCCCTCGCAGCAGCAGCAACATAACCTGCAGGCCAAAACCCGACTAGCCGAAACCCTTTTCGCCACTGCCCACCCGGTCGTTGCGATCTCTGCTGCAGAGCACTACAACCTGCATCACTGGGTGGAGACCCTGATACTGGCGTTACCGGTACACAGCGGCAGCGCTGTTTCCCGACATCTTCACCCCGAACTTCGGACCGACACGGTCAGGGAGACAGCGCGTGAGGGATTTGTCCGCGTGACCGGGGAGATATTTGATGAAGCGGTGAACACCCTGAAGACTTCCGGGATGCTGGTTCGCTATCTCCACCAGCTCCGCCACCGGTTGCTGACTGTCGCCCGCGCCGTCTGGCATCTCCTGTTCTGATTTTATCGTGTCTTTTATCAGCACCTGTTCGATCTGTTTCGACGATCGAAACGAAACCATATAATAGATATTAACTATCAAATTAAGCTTATTGATCGCCATTATCGATAGAAAATAACGATCGGTAATCAATTATCGATCTGAATTAACGATTATCAGACCAGAAAGTTAGGCAGTACGATCTGTGCTGAAAATAACCCGCAGCCTCTTCCTTAACCATTCCAGTAAGTTGTTTATAAAGGAGTCTTTCGATGTTTTTGTTCGTCACTGTCTTCAATGAGGAAATAATATTCCGGGGGGAAATGGGATGAGATCCTATCCGTTGCTTCGTGCAGACCTGTTCGCTTGGTGCCTGGCGGTTGTTCTCCCGATCCTCTGGTTTGTCCTGGTTCTGAATTTTCCGCAGGCTCTCGCGCTGGTCATTTATTTGGTCATTGCCCTGGCCTGGGTGTTGCTGGACCGTACTAACCTGGTGAAACAGGGCATTTCGCCTCCATCCTTTATCTGGTTCTGGTTCCCGGTGGCGTATCTCCGTCAGCGTGACCAGATGCAGGATAAACCCTGGCGACTGATGCAGGTCTGGTTGGTATGTACTGCCCTGTCGTTTGCGGGAATATATCTCCTTAACCGGCAGTCAGATACGGAAAATCTGGCGCAGAGTGCCTGTGCCGTCGTGACGAAAATCCTGCATAAAGAGGGGAGTGATGAGCGCTGTATCCGCGTGACGGATATGCAGGAAGAAGTGAGTGGTCGTTTCTGGCAGGCGCAGGCATTGCTGAATACCGGTGTAAAGGAGCCCGTGACCATTGAGGTCAGGGGCCGGGATATTTATGTTGTTTTACCCGAAGCGGGAGAGTGAAAAAGATGAAAACGGTAAACGTTATCGCCCGGCTGCTGATTGTCGTCGCGGTGTTATGGACTCAGGTGAGCCGCGCTGCTGCATATGACATTAAACCCGTTAACGTCACAGGCGAGGTGGCAGGAAATGTACAGGTCATGCATGACCACATCCTGGATGGCGTGGATGATTTTATCATTAGCGCCACAAAAGGTAAGGAAACGCAGAAGTTTATTCTTACCTGTAACGGTCCGGAAAAGCGCCTGAACATTCTCTACTGGCTGAAAGATATCGCCGGTGGCAAGGCATCAGGCGCAACGGGTATGACCATCCAGTATTACCCGGAGAGGGAACATCAGATGAAGGCTCATGCTGAACAGCCTGTGACACTGTTCGACAGCCAGCTCTCACCGGATCTTACACGCGCAGCGTCACGTATGCTGGATTATAAAAAGGGAAGCTTTGTTTTCCATTTCTATGAAAATGACGGCATATCCGATCACGGTCCACTGGCATGGAGCTGGCAATATCCGGCTCAGAAACTGGCCCCGGCGCTCGCAGGCGCACTGGTATCCGCCAGGGCCAATAACTGTAGTCTGGCACAGGGTAGCACGAAGATTGCCGCTCTCAGACGCCTCGCCGACCATCAGTAAGTCGCTGATATGTTAATCATTCTGCTGTTATGGATGATGGCTTCAGCCCTGGTCGGATGGTGTGCGAGATCACGCGGGCGCTCATTCTGGCTGTGGTTTATGATCTAACTGATACTCGACCCGTTATTTGGCGCAGTGCTTTATAACATGGTAGAGAGGTCAAAATGACAAAAGGGAGTATGAAAAAAGCAGGCGTTATCTATCTTAGATCCTGCATTCTGTATGTCCTGATCCTTGTTCTGGGATACAGCCTGCTCGTCTGGCATCCCTGGTACTGACTATATTCCCCCAAGTATTAACCACGTTATTTTAGATCACTAAAAGGCCGTACTTCCTTCGGGAGGTATGGCCTTTTCAATTATGTAATCAAAGGAGTTACCCATGCGCTTAGCCAGCCGCTTTGGCCGAATTAACCAGATACGCCGTGACCGTCCGTTAACCCGTGAAGAACTGATGCTGCATGTTCCCAGCGTTTTCAGCGAAGACAAGCACGCGTCACGCTCTGAGCGTTACAGCTATATACCGACGATTACCCTGCTGGAGAACCTGCAGCGCGAAGGTTTCGAACCTTTTTTTGCCTGCCAGTCGCGCGTTCGTGATCCTGAACGTCGGGAACATACCAAACACCTGTTACGCCTGCGCCAGGCGGGCCAGATAAACGGTCAGCATGTGCCTGAAATTATTATTCTTAATTCACATGGAGGCGAGTCCAGCTTTCAGCTTTTACCGGGATATTTCCGAAGCGTCTGTACCAACAGCCTCGTCTGTGGGCAGTCGTTTGGCGAATTCAGAGTTCCTCACCGGGGCAATGTGGCGGAGAAGGTCATTGAAGGCGCTTACGAGGTGTTGGGCGTCTTTGACCTGATGGAGGAGAAGCGCGATGCGATGGAATCGCTGCTGTTACCCCCACCAGCACAACACGCCTTGGCCGAAGCGGCGCTGACATACCGTTTTGGCGAAGAACACCAGCCCGTGACCACCACGCAGATACTGACACCCCGACGCTATGAAGACCGCAGGGACGACCTGTGGTCGGTCTTCAATCGTTGCCAGGAAAACCTGCTGAAAGGGGGGCTGCCCGGACGTACCGCGAAGGGCAAACGCAGCCACACCCGTGCCGTTAACGGTATCGAGGGCGACGTTAAGTTAAACCGCGCCTTATGGGTGATGGCCGAGAACATGATGAATTTACTCGGCAAATAACCACCTGTGCCACGCCTTCAAAATCCATCGTCAACCCTTTATTACCCTTCAACCCATTCATGTAAAAGGAAAAAATCAAATGACTGACATTATTAACCTTAACGACACTCTGCCGTTACAGCCACAATCTGCCGGTGCCAGCTCTGCGCCAGCACTGACCGCCACGCCCGTACCCGATGAGCAGCGAGTGGGCTTCTGGCCACAGCATTTCGGCAGCATACCGCAGTGGATAATCCTTGAGCCGACTGTTTTCGCCTGGATGGACCGCTTCTGCGCGGACTACAGTGGGGGCATCTGGCAGTTTTACACGCTGAGCAACGGCGGTGCCTTTATGGCCCCGGAAGCGAATGAGGATACCGATGAAAAATGGTCGATGTTCAACCCGATGAATGGCAACGGAGCGGAGATGAGCGCAGAAGCGGCGGGTATCGCCGTCTGTCTGATGGCATACAGCCACCATACCTGCCGTACAGAATGTGATGCTATGACGGAACACTATTATCGCCTACGGGACTACGCGCTCAACCACGCGGAATGCAGCGCTATCATGCACATCATCGACTGAGGTCAGCTGCTATGGAACAACAGTTACCACTGTTTGCCAGTGAATTAGCCCCTGCCGACCAGCAGACGGTCAGGGAAGCCTTAACGCTGCTGGAGGGGCAGCTACGTGAACCCGGCGCGTCATTTACTTCCAGCCATGCCGTCCGCGACTGGCTGCGTCTGCAGCTTACTTCGCTGGAGCGGGAAGAGTTTACCGCCCTCTTTCTCGATAACCAGCATCGCCTGATAGCCCACGAAACGCTTTTCACCGGCACCATCAACCATACGCAGGTCCATCCCCGCGAAGTGGTGAAGGCCGGTCTGAAGCATAACTGCGCCGCTGTCATCGTGGCGCATAGTCATCCCTCCGGGGAGGCGGAACCCAGCAAGGCCGATCGCCAAGTCACTACGCGTATTCAGCAGGCGCTGGAACTGGTTGATATTCGTCTGCTGGATCACCTTGTAGTCGGCGGTATGGAGATCGTCTCGTTTTCTGAGAGAGGCTGGCTTTAAGGAGGAAAATAGCGATGAAGATTATCAGTAAACGCCAGGCAATGGCGATATACCGCCAGCACCCTAAGTCCCGACTGTTTCGCTTCTGTACTGGGAAATACACGTGGTCCGGCAGCGTCTGCCGCTACGCCGGTCGGGAAGTGCAGGATATCAGCGGTGTACTCGCGGTCTTCGCAGAACGTCGTCAGGACCGCAACGGCCCCTATGTCGTATTACGCAGCGTCACGCTGAATTAACACACGTTTAAGGAAGGCTAAAATTGTCGAATAAAATACCGTCAGAAAACCACGATATCGCTGAACCCTTCTGGGGGCTTAAACGCAGTATCACGCCCTGTTTTGGCGCTCGCCTGGTGCCGGAGGGCAACCGGCTGCACTATCTCGCTGACCGTGCCAGTATCACTGGGCAGTTTAGCGACGCGGATTTTCGCCATCTCGACTAGGCATTTCCGGTACTGCTCAAACAACTGGAGTTAATGCTGTTTTCCGGTGAGCTCAGTCCCCGCCATCAGCATTGTGTCACGTTATACGCAAAAGGGCTGACCTGCGAGGCGGACAGCCTCGGCTCGCATGGATACGTGTACGTGGCGATTTACCCGACACCATCTGAAGCAACCGCGTAAACCTTCGCACTACTTTCCCTCGTTTTAACCCATCTACAAAGAGATCCCAATATGCAAACCCAACCACTATCCTCCACGCAGGAGGCTTTGCCACGTCCGACGCCCGTTGAAATCTGGCAGCAACTTCTTATATATCTGCTGGAACAGCATTACGGCCTTTCGCTTAACGACACACAGTTTGGTGATGGCAATGTGATTCAGCAGCATATTGACGCCGGTATATCACTGGCGGACGCCCTCAATTATCTTGTTGAAAAATCTGAACTGGTGCGAATTGATCGTCCCGGTTTCTCCATTCATCATCAGTCCTCTTTTATCGGGGGGATTGATATTCTCCGAGCCAGGCGAGCAACGGGGTTAATAAATACTTGAATTTATCGAGCCTCATTCCTGATTTTTAACTCTGAACTTCCCACCTTTTTTATTCATCGCATAATGCGCCTGCCACTCCCGGCAGGCGTGTTTGCTTATATGGACGATTAACGATGCAAACAGAACCCGACGTGTTGACGGAACACAATGAGCTCATTCTTTCGACCAGTATCGAACGTGTAGTTACTGGACGCGATTCCGCACTTAAACAGATCGAACAACTTATTCAGCAGCTTGATACCATTTCACGGCTAACCTCAGAAATTGGTGGTGGTACGGCGCAAGATTGGGCGATGAAATCCGGGGACCGCTACGATAGCTGGCTGACTGAGAGCGCAGAAAAAGCGATGCCTGCCGTCACCCGCAATATTGACCGCAGCATCTGGCGCGATTTGATGATGAAGTCCGGCATGATGGCCTTGATGGATGCGCAGGCTCGAGACCAGTGGCATAAGAACCTCGAGGATGGTGACCTTCCTGCAATCAGCGAAGCGAATATCCTCAGCACCTTTGAGCAGTTACATCTGAATAAAATGGACGTCTTCGAACGTGGCATTATTAACGTTTTCAAAGCCCTCTCGTGGGATTACAAAACCAACAGTCCCTGCAGTTTCGGTAAGAAGATCATCATTAACAATCTGGTGACGCATAACCGCTGGGGCTTTAGCCTTAACTGGGGTTGGCGGCGGGAGCAGTTGGCAGACCTGGAGAGAATGCTGCTTCTGCTGGCTGGTAAACCTATTCCTGACAACCGGGGTGATATCTCTACCCGACTGATGGAGCGTATCCGGGATGATCCGGCTAAGGACGTATACGAAGATGAGTTCTTCAGAATTCGTTACTTTCAGAAGGGTACGGCTCATCTAACGTTTAAACGCCTGGAGTTGATTGAGCGTATGAACGACATCATCGCGAAACACTATCCGGCAATGCTGGGGCAATAGCAGTAATTTTAAAGCCGTTAAAAATCGAATTGGGAATTTTGTAGAGTAACTGACTGAATTTATTGAAACACCTTTAACTAAATTTTTTGTTGCTTCCCTTGTACAGGTAGTGACTGAATTAAGATTAATCCGATAAGATGCAGATATCCCATTTCTAAATCACCTTACACACGGAGTATGTGATGGTTCAGGATTCCTCTGCATTAGCCCCTTTCTTTCAATCTCATATTGCAAAAAATAATCAATACAGCCCCGACTGGGGCAAACACTATCGTCAGCTTGTAGAACAGATACAAGCCGAAAAACCCAACTTTTCTACGGATACAATTCGACAGATTTGGTATGAGCGCAGCAATGGCATCTCCAGCCTCCGACAGGGTGGTATGTCCCAGTTTGAATTCGAAACGGCGCAAAAACAGCTGCTCGCTCTCACTCGCTTGATGGCAGAAGAGTGTACGCAGGAGAATTACGACCGTGTGATTAAGCGCCTTATTAACCTTAAAGCGGACGGGATATTGAACAAGGTGTACTGGGCTCTCTGCCATCGCGCCTTTGCCGCTCTCTATCCGTCTAAAATTACGAACGTTGTGAATATCAGCAATTTTTTTAGCAGTTACAACTATTGCAATAACCATTTTCAACTTGGCCTTTCAGAGGATCAGGAGTGGTTCGCTCGCAATCTTGATCTCAAGAAAGCATTGCACCGCGCACTAGGTGATGATGTCGATCCTATCGAGCTGAATATGTCGCTCTGGCATCTCTATACGCAGGTTATTCAGAAGAACGATATTGGATTAATTGGTAACGAGACTACCTTGCCGGAAGACGATCAGGACGAGGAAGTTACCACCCCGCAACTGCCAAAAAATACTATCCTCTATGGTCCGCCAGGTACTGGTAAAACTTACCGCACAATCGAGCTGGCCGTACGTGCTTGTGAACCGGCAGCCTACTCGCTTCAGGAAGGTAAAGAGGAGCACGAAAAACGCCGTGAGCTGAAAAAGATTTATGACCGGCTTATTGCTGAAAAGCGGGTGCGCTTTATCACCTTCCATCAGAGTTTTGGCTATGAAGAGTTCATCGAAGGGCTAAGAGCAGAGACTACCGAAGACGGCAATGTGCGCTACGAAATCAAAGCGGGCATTTTTAAGCAAATTTGTGAAGATGCTGCTTTTGGTCACGCCGGTGTTCAGCAGAAGCTTGACGAGGCACTTGCCCGCCTACAAGAACGTTTATCTGAAACTGGAAGCATTACCCTTGAAACACTGCAGGGCAAAGCCTTCCAACTGGCTTACAAAAGCCAGACCACCTTCGGTATTTTCCCTTCGCAATCGAAAAAAGAAGATTTAGGGCAGGGCTACAATGCTTACCTTAAGAATATCAGTTTGGTCTACCAAAACCCTCAGGCAAAGGTACACAATCCGTCATATGTACGTAGCATCCTTAATTACTTGATTAAACAGGAAGGTTTGCCTTCCAACCCACAGGAATCAGTATCTGAAAAACGACAAAATTACGTTCTGATTATTGACGAGATTAACCGTGGCAATATATCCAAAATCTTTGGTGAACTAATCACTCTGATTGAAACCTCAAAACGATTCGGAGAACCGGAGGCGCTTAGTGTTATGCTGCCTTACTCTTCTACCTCATTCAGCGTCCCGAACAATCTTTATTTAATCGGCACAATGAACACCGCTGACCGTTCGCTCACCGCACTGGATACCGCCTTGCGTCGCCGATTTGAGTTTGAAGCGATGCTGCCGGATATCACGGTTCTGAAAGATACGGTCGTCAAAGGCATTGATCTGCCACGACTGTTACAGACACTTAATGACCGTATTCAGGTGCTGTACGACAGAGAACATACTCTGGGCCATGCTTTTTTCATTCCGGTTGTACAGGCTAAAGAGGACGAAGAGCTGGCCTTCGAACGGCTGAAGCGGATTATGCGAAATAAAGTGTTGCCTCTGCTGGAAGAGTACTTCTACAACGACTGGCAAAAAATCCGCATGGTGCTGGGCGACAATCAGAAAAGTGAAAACCCGCACCTACAGTTCGTATGTGAGGTGAAAGACCAGAAACAGTTTGCGGATCTTTTTGGCAATAGCGGAACTGAAGATCTGCATGATATCGGTGCCAGTTTCCATTTGGCCTCTGAGAGCGATGATGTCTGGGATAATCCGCTCGCCTGGCAACAAATTTATGCGCCAAAAAATAGTAAACCTGGGAGCAGGGAATGACATCTTGTCAAAACTTTACCGTCTTCGAGTACGGACTTCTGATTGATGAGAAAGATGGTGGCCGCATAAATAATGCGGTCGTTTTGCCCTCCAGGCTCTTTGAGTGGCTTGAGGAACGGTGTCTGAAAGATGACGCGGATAACACTCATCGTCTGCTAACCCTGCGCAGTCGGGGGAGTGTAAAAACTCTGCAAGTAAAAAATTATGCTGGTGTCATCTCTCTTCCGGGAAATGCGTTTATTGAAGTGTTGCCAAAAACGGGGCGGCGTAATGAGAACATTGATATTGCACGTCAGCAGCTTTTAATGATGCTACGAACGCTAATATCTTTTCGCCATATTGCCACTTCAGCATCCAGAGTTCGAACCTCGAAGATGCCGCTGATGGATGTATTTATTCAGCAGTTTATCGATAGCGTACAGCAGATTGTGCGCCAGGGTCTAAAGCGTGACTATATTCGTCAGCAGGATAATTTACCTTGGATGAAAGGAAAGTTAAGGGTCTCCGCACAATTAAGCAAAAACTGTGTGCGTCGGGATCGCTTTCAAGTTGAGTTTGACGATTACAGCGCTGAGCGTCCAGAAAACCGGATACTGAGAACTGCTATCGATAAAATTCGCCGTCAGATCAGCAATCCGCAGCTACTACTACAAGTTAACTCTTTACAGGTTCACTTTGATGATATTGCGCCTGTTGGTGATTTTCGCATCGCCTTCGACCAAGTGTGTATCGACCGGCATATGCGTCATTATGAACTTGCCTTGGCGTGGGCGCGGCTGATTTTGATGGGGCAGTCTCCTCACTGCATGCAGGGTGACGCCAACGCAATTTCACTGCTTTTTCCAATGGAAGCTGTGTTTGAATCTTTTGTGACTGCATGGATGCGTCATCGTTATAATGATAACTGGCATGTGAAGGCACAGGTGGATTCGCACACCTTGGTTCGTCTCAATGGCAAAGGAGTATTTAAGCTTAGGCCCGATATCTATCTACAACCTCGTGGGGAGTATGGGGAGCAGGCGATGATTTGTGATGTTAAATGGAAAATGGTGGAGGGCGAAAAGGCGACACTCGAACAGTCGCAGGCTGACCTTTACCAGATGTTGGCCTACGGTATGAACTATCAGGAGGGTATAGGGGATATGCTGCTGATTTATCCTTCACATGAGGGTTTTAGTCAGCCGTTAACTCATCCCTATGAATTCAGTCATCAAAAGGAAAACTCACTGCGTTTATGGGTTGTGCCATTTTTCATTGGTGATAGTTTGCAAAGTTCTGGTCTGCGTTTCCCTGACGGGAAAAACTTGATATAAAATCCCTGTTATTCTCTTTTCACGGTTAGCCATATCGTTGATGGGTAATACCCTCCCAACACCACGGGATGTCCACTTTTTGCTTAAGTGGACATCGCTGCGCATTTCTTGCAAGTTTACTTTTTGGTTTCCACCTGTGGTAATTTTTCAAGTGTCAGCAATTCCTGACTCTTTACCCTACGGCAATGAGAAACTGCATCCTGAAGTTTGCCACGAACGCTATCATCATAGGCGGTATCCAATAGTTGGTATTGAAGACTGTCTTTGTATGATTGAATGATATTTAGTGGACAGATAAGGCGTATATCTCCGAGCGAATAAATTTTCACTGCCTTAAGTAAATAGTATTTTTCATCTGAAGATCGTGCACCCTGCCAGGCCGAGTCTCTAAAATATTCAGCAGGATATGCGGCAGTCGGTACGCCATAAGTATGAGGTGTCAGGTCCATTATCCCTGATGTTTTAAGGAACATCGTTAGTATCAAAGCTGGTACCATATGCACAAACGTAAAAATGAGGAATAGTATTCCAGCCATGATTCCACCCGTAACAGTTACTTGATGTAACAAGCTAGTGCGGGTTCTTAACCTGAGGAAAACAACGCCGGGAATAAGTGAGAAAATAATCAGGAACATGGATAGCGCTATAACAGTCAACGCCTGCCAGATCTCGTTTGTTCCGTCCGGAAACTCCAACGTACGAAGAAATAATTCAAGAGGAAAAATATATATACAGGCTGTAAGGGAGAAGAGCATTGGTTGTAAAAAATGCATAGAAAGAACCTTTTTGATCTTCTTCCACTTACCCTCTGTGCTTATCTGTCTATAAGTAATAGAGCCATTGAACCACAGGGAAAGTATAAAGCTGCAAAGCCAAATAGTACTTAACTGAAGTGACACATTCTGTGCAACTTCTTTTCCAGCGTTGTGCATGAGGAAAAAATAGCCAAAAAATATCAGTGTTGACAATAGCGAGGTCAGAAGAACGATTTTGATATTGTTTTCTGTCAGCTCATTCCGGAAACTACTTTCCCCCTGATAGTTGGAAATAAAGAGTCCCGTCAGTAGCGAGGGCATAAATAATACAATGCAAAAAAGGAGCATGCTGACACAGGCAAAGACCATCAGATAACTGAACAATGATGAAAAAGAGATGCTGTCAAAAAAAAGTCCTGTTTGTCCAATACGCGCAAGATGCGACCACACAAACAATGCCGCAATAGAAGTTGACGCGAACGCAGGTGTAAGAATTGTTAAAAACCAAGCACGCATTTTTATAAAGCGTTTGTTTATTCTGTTATTTCCCATATTCTAGTATCCATCCAAGTTTGACATATGGCCTAGCTAATGACTCCATTTTAGGTCATAGCTCACCAACTACCTCTCAGGTGATTATGTTCAGTTGTTGCCCTTGAAGAAAGCAGCTCTTCCTACCTGGATCTTGCATTCAAAGCTATGTAAGTGTTCTACTGATATGGCTTTATACCCACTAATTCTGTCTATTTTTGTACGGATCTTAACTTGTGGGTACAAGTGCGGGTATAACTATTTACTCCTGTTTATAAACAACATTGATATCAGTCTATTAGGTGTGTACTTCGAGTCCGGCCTTCGCACTCATCCTCTAAACACCTCTCTCCGATGCCACTCCACGAACCCCTCTCCTGGATAATTCCCTTTCACCATCGGCAACGCAATCTGCTTCCCAGCAAAATCCCAGAACAACCGCCCAACAATCCCACTCCCATTCACAGCCTCGGACACCAGCACCCGCATACTCTCATCTAGTCCAATCGATCCCTTATCAAACGCCTTATGATGAATCGCACACAGCGCCAGCCCGTTTGGGATCTCACACGGTCCACCAAACTGCTTCCACTTGATATGCGCGGCTTCAAGACCAACAGAGGCGTTATCATGTCGCATGTTAAACCCGCAGATTGCGCACTCATAGTTATAAGCACGTAGCACCTGCTGCCGGAACAGCGGATCGCGAACCTTACGGATCTGTTGAATATCAAAACCCATCTCATCCGCGAGCTCTTCCTGAATGCTTTCAGGAAAATGCGCTTCAAGGATCTGCTGCGCCAGCGAGCCGATCAGGTTTTTGTTCTTACTCAGCAGCGCAAAGTGTTCTTCATCAAACCCGCCTGCGACGTTATGTTCTACGAGTTCTTTAACAGGCGGTTGCTTACTGCCAGTGGTCGAACAGAACTCTGTATTCTTCAGATCCCAAAACCCGTCCCCCTTGAGCCGCCAGAAAGGCATATTTGGGTAATGCGCCTTCCTCTGTGGGCCAAAGCGTTCTAACAGGCTAAGCAGCTGCTCGTGGACCTCAGTTCCGTAATCAAACAGTCGCGCATGCCCCTGCTGATAGTTCGCCAGCACGTACAGAAGCAATAAAGGCTTATGCGGCGCACGCTGTTCGCCTTTGCGCCAGATGGTGATGTCGGCAATTGCCTGTTCGAGAGTTTTGCTGGAAGCCATCGCGTTACGGAAGAAAGTAAATAATTGCGATGATGCTCGCAAAACCCAGACCAATCAACCCGCAATCAACAAAAACATGACCTTACCGCAAAGAACCCTATTTCCTGAATCCTCCTCGCAAATTCCAAATTTACCCCACACCAAACCGCTGTATTTATATTCAGCCTTGTATAATAGGCACCAGAAATTACGCTGAACGGCAAAGGAAATATTGAAGAATATTTGAAGAGAGAATTCGCGATATGAAGGTGCTGCAACACCCCCATACCGCTAACCACAACCAACTAGTAAGGAGTTGTATATGGCTGCGACGAATTTTAAGCCAGAGTTTACTGTTTGCAAAACAGAATCAGACGCTTTCACCGGCATGATTGAAAACCGCGAGCTGGTGCGCAAAAACAGTGCCCGTCGACTTCACGGCAACCAGCCCAACGCGGCCCCCATCCATCCCCGCGCGGAGACGCCGCAGGACAGTGCCGCTTGCTGCGAACTTTATTCCCGCATAGACATGAAATACCTTCTTCTGGGCGGCGAGTGGTTAACCCGTGCGGGCTTTATCGACGGCATGCCCGTAAAAATCCGCGCCATGAAAGACTGCATTGTGATTACGCCGCAGCATACATGAGAATTATGGGGATGCCTGGAAGGTATGAGCGTGGTGAATATTAATAAGCAGAAAGTCGCGCAGTGGTTAAAAACATTTCCGGGCGCGTTAAACGACACCGGCGATATTCCGGTGATTAAGCGCAACGCTTGATAAATATCCCGGCCCTGCGCCGGGATTATTATTTATACCGCTTTCAAAACACCGGCACCCCCAGCCCAACTTTCACCTCCCTCAACGTCCCCTGCGTCACCCCCTGCGCCCGTTCGGTCCCGCGCTTCAGCATCGCCATCAATTCCCCCTTATCACGCATATACATCACCCTGCGCTCCCGCATCGGCGCAATCAGCTCCTGCAAACACCCCTCAAGCTCGTTCTTGCACGCCCGGTCACCCAGCCCGCCCGCCTGATAGTGCGCCTTCATCGCCGCCACTTTGTCCTTGTCCGGATGAAACGCGTCGAGGTACGTAAACACCACGTTCCCCTCAATCTGCCCCGGGTCGCTCACCTTCAGGTGGTTTGGGTCGGTGTACATGGCGCTGACCGCACGGTGGATCGTCTCTTCGCTGGCCGAAAGGTGCAGCGTGTTGCCGAGCGATTTCGACATCTTGGCGCTGCCGTCGATGCCGGGCAGGCGGCTGGTGTCGCTCAGCATCGCTTTACAGTGGCGCAGCACCGGGGCGGGCAGCAGGCTGTTCATCTTGTGCACAATCTCGTTGGTCTGCTCAATCATCGGCAGCTGGTCGTCGCCGACGGGCACGCACTCGGCCTTAAACGCGGTGATGTCCGCCGCCTGGCTGATGGGGTAGGCCATAAACCCGACCGGCAGCGAGCGGGCGAAGCCCTTCTGCGCAATCTCGTTTTTCACCGTCGGGTTACGCTCCACGCGGGCGACGGTGACGATGTTCATATACAGCATCGTCAGCTCGGCGAGAGCGGGCAGGGCGGACTGCAGGCAGATCGTGGTCAGGTTCGGGTCGATGCCCGCGGCGAGGTAGTCGGCCAGCACTTCGGGGATATTGTCGCGGATTTTTTGCGGGTTGCTGCCGTTGTCGGTCAGCCCCTGCAGGTCGGCAATCAGCACAAACTGGCTGTGCGTCTGCTGGAGCGCCACGCGCTGGCGCAGCGATCCGACGAAGTGGCCAAGGTGCAGCGGGCCGGTTGGGCGGTCGCCGGTGAGGATGGTGGGCGCGTTCATAAAGACTCCTTAATGGGCAGTTGCCGAAAGGGGTCTTAGAAATGTGAAAGCCGCCTTTCGGCGGCTATCTGAAAATGGGGAAAACTACTCCGTGCCGCCTTTAAGTAGGCAGCCACCAGCGGTTTACGGTGAGGACGGCGTGGTTTATGTTCATCTCTTTACCGTATCACGTCCGGCGCGAAAAACAAAAGGGCACGTCATGCTGCAATCTCTCAACCATCTGACCCTCGCGGTCAGCGACCTGCAAAAAAGCGTCACCTTCTGGCACGAGCTGCTGGGCCTGACGCTGCACGCCCGCTGGAATACCGGGGCCTATCTCACCTGCGGCGATCTGTGGGTCTGCCTGTCCTACGACGAGGCGCGCCAGTATGTGCCGCCGCAGGAGAGCGACTACACCCACTACGCGTTTACCGTGGCGGAAGCGGATTTTGAACCGTTCTCGCACAGGCTGGAGCAGGCGGGCGTCACCGTCTGGAAGCAGAACAAAAGCGAGGGGGCGTCGTTCTATTTTCTCGACCCGGACGGGCACAAGCTGGAGCTGCACGTGGGCAGCCTCGCCGCACGGCTGGCGGCGTGTCGCGAAAAGCCCTATGCGGGCATGGTGTTTACCTCAGACAAGGCTTGAGGCACGCACCTTCAGCCTGCCCGCCAGCGTCACGTGGGTGGCGGCATCTTCCTGATTGCACAGGTACTCCACCGCCAGCCGTCCCAGTTCGCTGTAGGGCAGCTGAATACTGGTCAGCGGCGGGGTGAGCTGCTCGGAAATCTTCTGGTCGTCGTAGCCCGCCAGCAGCATGTCCTGCGGGATGCGCACGCCGTTCACCGCCAGCGCCTGATAGCAGCCGATCGCCAGCCAGTCGCTGGCGCAGAAGATGGCGTCCGGGCGCTCGGCCAGTTCCAGCAGAGAGGTGGTGGCGGTAAAGGACTCGCTGAACTGCCAGTTGGTCTGGCGCACCAGGCTATCGTCGCAGGTTAATCCGGCCTGCTGCAGCGCGGCCTGGTAGCCCGCCAGACGCTGGCGCGAGGCCTCCATCCAGCTCTCTCCGGTGATGTGGGCGATGCGCGTGGCCCCGCAGGCGATGAGGTGTTTAGTCACCTGGAAGGCGTTGGCGTAGTCGTCCGGGATAAACGACGGCAGCAGCGGCGAGCCGGGGTCGCGCTGGTTGAGCAGCACCAGCGGGATGCGGGTGCAGTCCTGAAACGCCGTCATGTCCACCAGCGTGGTGACCGGAGAGGCGAGAATAATCCCGATGCAGTTGCGCTTCTCCAGCTGGCGGATGATGTTCAGCGCCAGCTCGATATCGTCGCCGTAGTCGTAGACGGTGAGCAGGGTCTCGTTGCGCCACGCCGCTTCCCGCGCCTGGCTGATGGCGTCGATAAACGGGTCGAAGCTCTGCAGCGAGCTGACCAGCAGGGCGATCTCTTCCTGGTTGCGCGGAGCGTGAACGGCGGGGAGGCGGTCGTAGCCGAGCTCGGTAGCGACGTTAATCACCCGCTGGCGGGTGTCGTCGCTGAGCTTGATATTGCGGGACTGGTTAAGCACCAGCGATACCGTCGCCTGCGACACCCCTGCCGCCCGCGCAATATCGTTCATCGTCACTTTCGTTTTTCGCTTCATCCGTCCTCTCCCTTTCGCGAATTCGCATCATACCTTAACCGCACGCTTACGCACCGTCGATCACGTTTCTCATTCATCGAAGCGCGAACTTTGTGAGGGGCATCGCTTTTCTTCGTGCGAGAAATTGCGCATTTATCCCGCAACTAATATTTATTAGCTAAATATTATCAGCAAGAGGACGCGTAATGAAAGAGCAGTGGAGCAGGGAGCAGGCACAGGCGTGGTATCAGCAGAAGGGCTGGCTGTGCGGGTTTAACTATCTGCCGTCGACGGCGGTGAACTGGACCGATATCTGGCAGGCGGAGACCTTCGACGCCGGGACGATTGACCGCGAGCTGGGCTGGGCGGCGGAGGCGGGCTACAACACCCTGCGCATCAACCTGCCGTTTATCGTCTGGGAGCACGACCGCGACGGGCTGATGGCGCGCATCGACCGCTTTTTGACGATTGCTGACGGCCACGGGTTCAGCACCATGCTGACCCTGATGGACGACTGCGGCTTCTCCGGCGACGAGCCGTACCTCGGTCCGCAAAAGCCGCCGGTGCCGGGCAAACACAACAGCCAGGCGGCGGCGAGCCCGGGGCGTGACAAGGTGTGCGATCTGGACTGCTGGGCAGACATTGAACGCTATATCCGCGACGTTGTCCGCCAGTTCCGCGAGGATAAGCGCGTGCTGTTGTGGGATCTTTACAACGAGCCGGGCAACCGCGGCATTTTCGCGACGGGCACGCAGGAGGTGCAGTACGACGCGAAGCTGGAGACCTGCGCCCACGCGCTGATGAAGCTGGCGTTCCAGTGGGTGCGTGAAGAAGATCCAACCCAGCCGCTCACCGTCTGCGCCTGGCGCCTGCCGCCGGAAGAGGAGGGCGAGACGTTCTTCCAGCATCCGCTGGACCAGACCGCGCTGGCGCTCTCGGACGTGGTGAGCTTCCACGCCTACACCCACACCGGGCGCATGACGGCGATTATTCAACAGCTGCAGGCGCTCGGTCGCCCACTGTTCTGTACCGAATGGCTGGCGCGCCACGTGGGCAGCACCATCGAAGAGCAGCTCCCGCTGATGTACGCGGCGAAGGTAGCGCCGTACCAGTGGGGGCTGGTGCGCGGCAAAACCCAGACGTGGCTGCCGTGGCCGGTGGTGATGAAGGAGTCCACGGACTACTGCCGTCTCTGGTTCCACGACGTGTTTGAGGAGAACGGCATTCCGTTCTCGCGCCGTGAAATCGCCCTGATGCAGCAGCTGCGCAAGATCGCCCCGCAGGCGCAGGACTAATAATATCGACCCGGCGGTCCACCGCCGGGCAACCAGGCAGGCATATAACAATGGCAACGACAATGAAAATACCGTCTCGCGAGCTGTGGTCTTATTTTGGTTATGGTTTAGGTCAGTGTTTTAGCTTTGGTTTAGTGGGTTCGTTTATTAACTATTTTTACACCGACGTGCTGGGGATCTCGGCGCTGGCGGCGAGCACCATCTTCCTGATTGCCCGCGCGTGGGATGCGGTTCACGATCCGCTGTTTGCCAGCATCATGGACACCATTAACAGCCGGTTCGGCAAGTTCCGCCACTTTTTGCTGATCGCCCCGCTGCTGATCACCGGCGTCACGCTGCTGTCGTTCTATAAAATCGAAGCGGACATGACCACCAAAATCCTCTACGCCGGGGTGACGTACATCCTGTGGGGGACGCTGTACGCCATCTCCGATATCCCGTTCTGGTCGATGTCGTCGGTGATGACCAACGACTCCGGGCAGCGCACCCGCGCGGTGACGGCGGCGATGCTCGGGGTGAACGCCGGGATTGCCTGCGCCAACATCTTCTTCCCGAAGCTGGCGGCCTATTTCGCCCAGTACAGCAACGATAAAGGCTACTTTATGGCGGTGCTGGTGATGATGCTGGTGGGCCTGCCGCTGATGCTCAACGGCTTTATGCAGATCAAAGAACGCGTGCCGCCGAGCCCGGAAAAGGTGACCATCCGCGACACCTTCCACAACCTGCGTCAGAACAAGCCGCTGTTTATCGTCCTGCTGTCGTTCTTCTTCTGCGTGTTTCACAACGTGGCGGGCGGGCTGTATATCTACTTCTTTATCAACAACTTGGGCGACGGCAGCCTGCAGATGGCGATTGGCGTGATGGGGATTGTGGCGGCGGTGCTGTGTCTGGTCGCCCCGATGCTGACGCGCCGGATGCAGAAGCGGAAGCTGTTTATGATCCTCTGCGGGCTGGACGTGGCGGTGCGCGTGGTGATGTGGTTTGTCGGCTATCAGCAGGTGACGATGCTGTTTATTCTGCTCGGCCTGAGCACGCTGTTCGTGATGATGACCAACATCCTCACCTCGTCGATGATTGCCGACACCATCGAGTACGCGGAGTACCACACTCATAAGCGCTGCGCGGCGATTACCTTCTCCGGGCAGACCTTCACCGGCAAGATGTCGGTAGCGGTAGGCGGCGGGCTTATCGGCGTGTTCCTGACGATGATCGGCTATGTGCCGCAGGCGCAAATCCAGAGCGAGAGTGTGCTGTCGGGGCTGTTCTTCGGGATTTGCCTGCTGCCGGCGATAGGGTCGCTGATCCGCATGGGCTTTATGTCGCGCTTTACCTTTACCGAGGAGAAGCACGCGGAGATTTGTCGGCTTCTGGCGGAGCGGAACGCGTCTGCGAAAGCGTCGGGTGGTGGCTGCGCCTTACCCGGCCTACAGGATCAGCCCTTGTAGGCCTGATAAGCGAAGCGCCATCAGGCTTCGCTTTTTAAGACTTACAGCGACTTCACAAACGCCAGCAGATCTTCGTTAAGCTGGTCCTGGTGGGTCAGCGCGAAGCCGTGCGGCGCGTTGTCGTACACCTTCAGCGTGGCGTTTTTGATCATCTCTGCCGCCAGCTTGCCGGTGCTTTCAAACGGCACGATCTGGTCGTTGCTGCCGTGGATCACCAGCGTCGGCACATCGAATTTGGCCATAACGCGGTGAGCCCGGGCAGAAGCATGATCCTCCGCTTACGGTGAATTGATTAAGTAGCGCCCGCGCTGCGGGCGTTTCTTAAAAAGCTACTTGATATCATGAAGCAACTTTAATAAAAGGCTATCATCGGTAGATTTAATTTTCTGAAAATAAACAGGTTCAGCTATAGGCGAATCCCATTGGTGTATCTCATCCTTCTTAAACGGGATACATTTCATAGCGGTGTTTTTTAACCGTTTTATGCGAAGGTCATATTCGTCAAAGTTGTCGGGCGTAGTTTTCAGGCTCAGCGATCTGGCATGATTGATTTGCGTAGGGCAAATAAGCTGAATGTTTCCAAGCGAGAAAATGTTTACGCCGGTGATAAAGAATCTCGAAGGGATATCTTTATAGTAACGTGTGTTCCATGTTAAACCATCAAACATCGCTGTCGGGTGAGTGTGAGTATCTATGTAATATTGATGTGTGCGCCAGTCGCTAATGCCGGAAAGGTTCATGGTCATGTTAATGATCATATTAGGGGTGGGGCGGAAAATCATTGTCAGGACAAGCATGCTGACAGGAATAATGATTAGTGTATAAATGATTATTTGCAATAAATTTTTATTTTTCTTTTCGTTTATCAGGATCATTCCTGGGAATATACCCACAATAATCATCGCGACCGAGAGTGCAAGGAAAATGATAACCTGTAAGAACGTATTACTTTCTTCGTTAAAATCTAGCTGACCCGCGATAAAAATGAGTGGGAAGATTTGTGTAAAAGCAGGGGCAATCAATAACAGAGGCAGCCAGTTCCTGACGGCGTTTTTCTGCAAATATTTTACATCACGCGTATCATCAACATCCTTATATGACTGAACGTTGAACATAAGCTTGTAGCATAAGCCATACGATGCGGTCAGTATTATTGCTATCGCTAAGGCAAGAACGATAAAACCATTTACATGCAGAAAAAATTGTAAGCAGAACGCTCCGATAAGCACAACGCACATCACAACGCTATTACCAAAACAGACTGAGGTAAAGCTATGTGTCAATCCTTCGTATTTAACAAACTCTTTCTCATGTGCGGTGTAAATTAAGTAAGCAAGGAAAGATGAGATAAAAATGACAAGGCTGAAGCCAAGTAGTGAGACAAGGGTAAACCCAAATATTATTCCTACTGCGCTACTCACGCTCAACGCATCATATAAAATATCAAGCCGGTCAATATTCGCAAGATAGAACCATATAACGCTAAATGTACAGGCTGTGACAAATGAAGAGGATGTTAAAATAGCGATGATAAACTTTCGAGTTAGCCGCTTATGAAACTGTATATTCATCTTATGTAGTCTCCCTTTGAAATGAAGGAATACTAGTCACAAGGGAGAGGGAGTTCTACGCTTAAATTTGGTATGTCCGGAAGTGCATATTCAGGCTGACGCCTTCTGGCGTCAGCCCCGGGAACTTACAGCGACTTCACAAATGCCAGCAGATCTTCGTTGAGCTGGTCCTGGTGGGTCAGCGCGAAGCCGTGCGGCGCGTTGTCGTACACCTTCAGCGTGGCGTTTTTGATCATCTCTGCCGCCAGCTTGCCGGTGCTTTCAAACGGCACGATCTGGTCGTTGCTGCCGTGGATCACCAGCGTCGGCACGTCGATTTTCGCCATATCCGGGCGGAAGTCGGTTTCGCCGAAGGCGGTCACGCAGTCGATGGTGCCCTTCAGGGACGCGAGCAGGGCGATGTACAGCGTCTGGGTCAGGGCTCCGGCAGAGACGGTCTGCCCGGCGTTGGTGCCGTAGAACGGCGTCGCGAAGTCGCTGATGAACTGGGCGCGATCTTTACGCAGCCCGTCGCGAATGCCGTCGAACACGCTCTGATCCACACCCTGCGGGAAGGTCTCAGATTTACCAAAGATTGGCGTCACCGCGCCCAGCAGCGCCAGACCGGCGACGCGCGCGCTGCCGTAGTTGTTGATGTAGCGGGTCACGTCGCCGCCGCCCATGGAGAAGCCCACCAGCGTCACGTCCTGCAGGTCCAGGGTAGTGATCAGGTCGTTGATGTCTGACGCAAAGGTGTCGTAGTCGTAGCCGTTCCACGGCTGATCCGAGCGGCCAAAGCCGCGGCGGTCAAAGGCGATGGCGCGGAAGCCGCGCTCGGCCAGGTAGTTCAGCTGGCTGTCCCACATGTCGCCGTCCAGCGGCCAGCCGTGGCTGAAGAGAACCGGTTTGCCCGCGCCGCCTTCTTTGTAGTAAATCTGCGTGCCGTCTTTTGCCTTAAACGTTGCCATAGTGTGTTCCTGTACAGGTGATGGTTATGGTTATACCGGCGCGACCAGGTAGCGAATGGCCGGTGAGGTTGTGCCCTGATGAAAAGCCAGAACGCGGCTCTGCAGCAGGAGGTCATTCATGGTGTGGCGCTCCTGCTGGCGCAGATGCTCAATCCACGAGCCCATCAGGAAGGTCTCGATAAACAGGCCGGGACGCTCGATATCCTCGTACACCGCCCAGCTCATCGCCCCGGCGCGGCGGCGCACCCGGCGCAGCTCGTGTACCGTCTCCAGGAAGGCCTTCGCGTTCTGCGGGTCAATGAGGTACTCGTGCGACACCAGCACCGGGCCGCGCTCGTTCGGCAGGTCAATCTCCACGCCGTCCAGCGGCTGGCCGCTCAGGTCGAGGTTTAAATCCGGGTCTTTCTCCAGCTTCCAGCGGAACACCGTCGCGCTCGCCAGCACCATCCCCAGCGTGGCGACCACCAGCGAGGTCGGGGTGCCGAACCGGGAGGCGATCTGCCCCCAGAGGGCGCTGCCCGCGGTCATCGAGCCGAAGAACACCGTCAGGTAGACCGCCAGCGCCCGGGCCTTCACCCAGCGGGCGGCGCTGCGCTGCGCCCCGAGGTTGAGGGTGGAGAGCACCGCAATCCACGCGAAGCCGGTGAAGAACTCAAACAGGTTGAGCAGCCAGACGTGGCGCACAAACGCCAGCGCCAGCATGGTCAGGGCAAAGGTCAGGCTGGCGGCCACCATCAGCCGGTCGGCGTTCAGCCGCTGGCGCAGGCGCGGCAGCAGAATGGCTCCGGCAATGGCACCCAGGCCAATGCACGCCAGCATCACGCCGTAGCCCGCCGGGCCTAAGCCCAGCTCGCGGCGCGCCACCAGCGGCAGCAGCGCCCAGCCCGCGCTGCCGAAAACGAAGAAGGCCACGGTGCGCACCAGCACGTTGCGCAGCACCGGCGCGGCGTGCACGTAGCGGATGCCGGATCGCACCGCCGAGAAGAAGTGCTCCGGCGGCAGGCGCTGCACCGACGGCGCCGGACGCCAGCGCCACAGCACCCACGCCACGCCGACCACGGACAGCGCGTTCAGGGCAAACACCATCCACGGCCCGGCGAGCGACAGCAGAAAGCCGCCCAGCGCGGGGCCGATTGCCCGGCTGATGTTCACCCCGAGCGAGTTCAGCGCCACGGCGGCACCCAGCTCCGGCTTGCTCACCAGATCGGGCACCACCGCCTGGAACGGCGGCGAGCTCATCGCCGCGCCCACGCTCAGCAGAAACGTCGCCACCAGCAGCACGGCGGGGGTGACGTGTCCGGTGAAGGAGAGCACCGTCAGTCCGGCGGCGGCGATGAACACCCACAGCTGGGAGAAAAGCAGGTATTTACGTCGGTCGACGATGTCCGCCATCACCCCGGACGGCAGGGCAAAGAGAAACATCGGCAGGCTGCTGGCCGCCTGCACCAGCGCGATGTCCAGCGGGTCGGCGCTCAGGGTCAGCATGCTCCAGTTGATGCCGACGTCGCTCATCCATGAGCCGACGTTAGAGACCACCGTGGCGATCCACAGCATCCTGAACACCGGCTGGCTCAGCGGCTGCCAGGGCGAAACCGTTGATGCGGGCGTCGTCTCGACGTGTGCGTCGCGAACGTCGTTAACCTGGGTCATGCAAACCTCTCCGCTGCCTTACGCGGCAGCCGCCACTGGCCCGGCCCGGTGAGGGCAAGGGTGGTGAAGATAATCAGCAGCAGCCAGCCAAACTGCCCTTCGGCAATCGACCAGTTCGGGTGGACCGCCAGCATCGCCACCAGCAGCACGGCGATAATCGGCAGGCACGCCAGGCGGGTGTAGACGCCCGCAATGATAAACAGCGGGCAAACCACCTCGGCTACGATGGCCGGGATCAGGCTGGCATAAGGCCCGAAGCCGAACGGATCCTCAATGCGCGTCAGCTCTTCACTGAAGTGCAGCACCTTCGGCAGGCCGTGCACGTACAGCAACAGCAGGCTACCCGTCAGGCGCAGGAACAACAGCCCCAGGTCGATCCGGGGCGGCATAGTGGTGTTTTTCATCAGAATGCAAAGCAGCTGCAGCCCAGCGCCCCCCAGAAAGCGTTATCGTCGGACACCGGCATCTCTGACGTGCGGGCAAAATCATGCTGGTGGCGGTGAACCCCGCACGGGCCGCTGCAGTGGTGGACGGCGCTCATGCCCACGCGTGCGGCCTGCGGCGGCGCGCTGCGGTAGTGGCCCGGCACCTTCACCACCGGGGACCACTCGGGCAGAACCGGAATCGCCGGCGGCGCGAGCGGGCCAAAGCTGCCCGCGGCGTAGACGATGTCGCCGTTGACCACCGTCAGGACGGACTCGATGCCCTTAATCTCCTCTTCCGGCACGCGGAAGTAGTCTTTGCTGAGCACCGCCAGGTCGGCGAGCTGGCCGACTTTAATCTGCCCCTTCTGATTCTGCTCGCTGGAGAACCACGCGCTGCCCTGGGTCCAGAGCATCAGGGCCGTATCGCGGTCCAGACGGGCGCTGTGGTCGTACATCTGCATCCCGCCGACGGTGCGGCCGGAGACCAGCCAGTAGAGCGCGGTCCACGGGTTATAGCTCGCCACGCGGGTGGCGTCGGTGCCTAAGCCCACCGGCACGCCGGTCTCGAGCATTTTCGCCACCGGCGGCGTGTGGCGGGTGGCGTCGATGCCGTAGCGCTCGGCAAAGTACTCCCCCTGGAAGGCCATACGGTGCTGCACGGCAATGCCGCCGCCGAGCGCCTTGATGCGGTCGATGTTGGCCTGGGTAATGGTCTCCGCGTGGTCGAAGAACCAGTGCAGGCCGTTGAACGGAATGTCGCGGTTCACCTTCTCGAAAACGTCCAGCATGCGGCTGATGGACTCGTTGTAGGTGGCGTGCAGGCGGAACGGCCAGCGGTGCTCCACCAGATGGCGCACCACGCGCTCCAGCTCGTCCTCCATGCCCGGGGCGAGATCCGGGCGCGGCTCGAGGAAGTCTTCAAAATCGGCGGCGGAGAAGACCAGCATCTCGCCCGCGCCGTTGTGGCGGAAGAAGTCGCTGCCCTGGCCCGGCGTGAGCATGTCGGTCCATTTTTCAAAGTCCTCCAGCTCGTGGCCCGGACGCTGGGTAAACAGGTTGTAGGCGATGCGGATGGTCATCTGCTTTTTCTGGTGCAGCTCGGCGATCACCTCGTAATCTTCCGGGTAGTTCTGGAAGCCGCCGCCCGCGTCGATAGCGCTGGTCAGCCCCAGGCGGTTCAGCTCGCGCATGAACTGGCGGGTGGAGTTGACCTGCTGCTCCAGCGGCAGCTTCGGCCCTTTGGCCAGCGTGGCGTAGAGGATCATGGCGTTAGGGCGGGCAATCAGCATCCCGGTCGGGTTGCCGTTGGCGTCGCGCTGGATCTCGCCGCCCGGCGGGTTCGGCGTGTCTTTGGTGTAGCCCACTACCTTCAACGCGGCGCGGTTGAGCAGGGCGCGGTCGTAGAGGTGCAGGATGAAGACCGGGGTGTCCGGCGCGGCGGCGTTGATCTCGTCCAGCGTCGGCATGCGGCGCTCGGCGAACTGGAACTCGCTCCAGCCGCCAACCACCCGTACCCACTGGGGCGACGGCGTGCGCAGAGCCTGCTCTTTCAGCATCCGCAGGGCGTCGGCCAGCGACGGTACGCCTTCCCAGCGCAGCTCGAGGTTGTAGTTCAGCCCGCCGCGGATCAGGTGCAGGTGCGAGTCGTTCAGCCCGGGGATGGCGGTGTGGCCTTTCAAATCGACCACTTTCGTACCGTCGCCGTGGTGTTGCATCATCTCGGCAACGGTACCCACTTCCAGAAATTTTCCATCGCGCACGGCAACGGCTTCCGCGATGGGGTTCTCGCGATCGACGGTATGAAACTGGCCGTTAACCAGAATGAGATCGGCTTTACCGAGGGTAACCATAACTGCTCCTGACTGAGAGGGGAATGGTCAGGATTATGGGAACCGGTTTCGGCAAAGATCCAGTTATACAATAGGATAGGTATACCAAAGTATAACTATACCTAAGGTTAACTATACGAAGAGATAATTACGCCCGGGGGCGATAAACCGCAGGATGAGGGTGACTTTATCGCCGTGGCGATCCCGGCGATTTCTCCCCTTAACCACTGGAAAATGCTATGACCTCTTCAAAGCTTGAAGTGTTAACCCCTGCGAACTGTCAGATCATCTTTATCGATCACCAGCCTCAGATGGCGTTTGGCGTGCAGTCTATTGACCGCCAGGTGCTGAAAAACAACACCGTGGCGCTGGCGAAAGCGGCTAAGGTGTTCAACATCCCGACCATCATCACCACCGTAGAGACCGAAAGCTTCTCCGGCAATACCTATCCTGAGCTGCTGGACGTCTTCCCGGGTCAGGACATTCTGGAGCGTACCTCCATGAACTCATGGGACGACCAGAAGGTGCGCGACGCGCTGAAGGCCAACGGCAAGAAGAAGGTGGTGGTTGCCGGCCTGTGGACCGAAGTGTGCAATAACAGCTTTGCCCTGTGCGCGATGCTGGAAGGCGACTACGAAATTTACATGGTGGCGGACGCGTCCGGCGGTACCTCCAAAGAAGCCCACGACTACGCGATGCAGCGCATGATCCAGGCGGGCGTGATCCCGGTGACCTGGCAGCAGGTGATGCTGGAGTGGCAGCGCGACTGGGCGCGTAAAGAGACCTACACCGCGGTGATGGACATCGTGCGCGAGCACTCCGGCGCCTACGGCATGGGCGTCGATTACGCCTACACCATGGTGCACAAAGCGCCGTCTCGCCAGAAGAGCGAGCACCGCACCTTAGCGCCGGTTCCGGCTCGCTAAGCCTTGTCGGCGGGCTGGTCCCTCATCCGGCTCGCCGCTGCCTCTTTCTCTGGAGTTCACAATGAGTACTGGGCTGATATCCCTTGCCGCAGGCGTGTTGATTGGCCTGATGTATGCCGTGCTGAAGGTGCGATCCCCCGCGCCGCCCGCGCTGGCGCTGATTGGCCTGCTGGGGATGCTGGCGGGTGAACAGGCGACGCGGCATCTGTTATCCCGCGACGGCGCGCCGCCGCCTCAGGTGACCGCTCCGCAGGGCACTTCGCAGACGGGAGCATCGTCATGAAAGCGTGGATAATTTCGCTGGTGTGCGGCGTGGCAGCTGGGGTAATTTACGCCCTGCTCGACGTCCGTTCCCCGGCGCCGCCGGTTGTTGCCCTGCTTGGCCTGTTTGGCATGCTGGTGGGCGAACAGCTCATCCCGGTGGGACGGCGTTTACTGAGTCGCGAACCGCTTACCCTCGCCTGGTTTCGTCACGAATGCGTACCGAAAATCAGCGGCACGGCGCCCCCGGCGCCCGCGAAGGACGATCGCGACGCTTAATGATTTGTGAGAGGAAAGACAGCATGACGCTGCCGTGGCGCATTGCCATCATTGATGACGAACGTTCCGTCCGCAGCGGGCTGAGTAATCTCCTGGAGTCGGAAGGCTATTCGACCGATACGTTTGATTCGGCAGAGGTGTTTCTGAGCCATCCGCTCGCCCTGTCCGGCGCGGCGCTGGTGATCGCCGATCTCAAGCTGCGGGGCATGAGCGGCCTGGAGCTGTTTGATAAGCTGCGGCTGCTCGCCGTTCCGCCGCCGCCCGTGATCTTTATCTCCGGTCATGCTGATGAAAATATGCAGCGGTACGCCCTCAGCCTGGGCGCCGCTGCATTTTTGCGTAAGCCCATTAACATCGATATTCTGCTGGATCATATTCAGCGGGAGCTGGCCCGCCGACAATAAGGATCGCGGATGAACGAACACGAGCAGCCTGCATTCTGGCCCGCCCAGGTGAATCTTCACCAGGGGCGGGTTTTTGTCCTTAAAGAGGATGTGATTTTTACCGTGCTGGCGCAGGAGGGCGGTATCGCCTGGATGCACGCGCGGCATCCGCATTCCGGCGGCTCGTTCATTATTGCCACCGCGGTGAGCGACGAAGAGGAAGAGCGGGCCACCCGGCTGCTTAAAAACGAGTTTGCGCTGCGTGACGTGCTGCAGGACGGCTGGGCCATCCGCGCCGTCGCCTCCACCCAGTACCGGGGACGCTTCGCGCTGGTGTACGCCCCGTTTGCGTTTGAGCTGCTGGCGCGGCGCGCGGGCAGGGCGATCTCGGGCATCACGCGCTTTATCGAGATGGCGATCCAGATCTGTGCTCCCCTGCGCCAGATGCACCTGCAAAACCTGATCCACGGCGATATCAAACCCGGCTCGATTTTTGTTCATCACGATGCCACCTGCCGCCTGGGCAGCTTTGGCCTCTCCTGCAGCCTCTCCGAAGCCTTCTCCCAGACCCGCCTTGCCGTGCAGGGCGGAACGCCCGCGTATATGTCGCCGGAGCACACTACCCGCACCCGGCGCGCCGTTGACTGCCGCAGCGATCTCTACAGCCTCGGCATGGTGCTGTATGAACTCCTGACCGGACGCCTGCCGTTTGAGCTGGGAGAGGACGATCGGGACAACTGGGCGCACTACCATATTGCCTCGGCGCCGCTGGCTCCGGACGCGATCCGCCCGGACGTGCCGGGCATGCTGTCGACCATCATCCTGAAGCTGCTGGAGAAGCATCCCGATAACCGCTACCAGACGGTCGACGGGCTGATTGCCGACCTCCGCCGCTGCCAGGCGACGCTGACCTGCGAGGGCGAGATCCTTCCCTTTACCCCCGGCCAGCAGGACCGCACTCCGGCGATCCATCTGGCGGACTCCCTGTTCGCCACGCATCCGCAGGCGAATGACGTGATAGCCGCGTTTGAGCGGGTGAGGCAGAACCGGGTGCCGGAGCTGGTGACGATCGGCGGGCCGTCGGGGATCGGCAAATCCTCGATCATCGCGACGGCGCTTAAAACGCTGCAGCAGCGGACGGTGCTGCTGGCGGTGGGCAAAGTCGATCAGTTTTCGCCGTCGCTGCCCTACGGCGTACTCAGCTCCGCGTTCCGCAGCCTGACGCTGCACCTGCTGGGGCTGCCCGCGGACGACGTGGCGAAGTGGAAAATCCGCCTGTCGCGCGCGCTGGAAGGGTATGAAGCGCTGGCCGTCAGCCTGGTGCCCGAGCTGGGCCTGCTGCTTGAGAGCAGGCCGCGCTTCTCGGCGGATACCTTTTCCATTGATGCCCGGGCGCGCTTCAGCCATATGGTGCTGGCGCTGGTGAAAACCTTTGCCTCGCAGGGCTGCCCGCTGGTGCTGGTGCTCGACGATCTCCAGTGGAGCGACGCCGCCAGCCTGCACACGCTCAACGCTGTGCTGATGAACTGCGGCGCGGTGCCGCTGCTGGTGGTTGTGGCGCACCGGGATATTGGCTCCGTGGCCGACGAAGCCCTGCGGGGGCAGCTGGCGGGCCTGCCGGAGGCGGCGCAGAACGCGAGCGAGATCGTCCCGCAGGCGCTCTCGGTGAGAGCGGTGGCGCGCTGGCTGGCGACGGTATTTCGCACCCGCAGCGCGGCGACGACCGATCTCGCGACGCTGATCCACGAGAAGACGGGCGGCAACCCGCTCTTTGTGCACGAGTTTTTCCGCCGCATCGTCGACGACGGCCTGGTAGTACACAACAAATATCAGGACAGGTGGCACTACGATCTGCAGGCGATCCGCGCCCGGCACTATACCGAAAACGTCGTCACCCTGGTGCTGGAGCAGCTTGAAGAGCTGCCCGACGAGACGCGCCGCCTGCTGGGCAGCCTCGCCTGTCTTGGCGGCACCGGCGAGATGGAGATGATCTGCCGCGTGGTCGGCATGTCGATGGCGGAAATGCGCTACGCGCTGCACCCGGCGGTGATGGCGCAGCTGATCGTGCTGACGGGAAAAGCGTACTCCTTCACCCACGACCGGGTTCAGGAGGCCGCCTTCGCGCTGCTGGATCGGCATGAGAAAAGCCATCTTCACCTGACCACCGCCAGCCTGCTGGCCGACGCCGCGCGTCAGGCGGCGGGGAACGAGCTGCTGTTCCGCGCCGTTCACCACGTCACGGCCGCGCTGGACAGCATCCAGCCCGCGCCGCAGCGCCAGAGGTTCCGCGAGCTGAGCCTGCTGGCCGCGCGCCGCGCGAAGCGCTCGGGGGATTACCTTTCGGCGCTCGGCTATATCCAGACGGCCAGAGCGCTGGGCAACGCCGGAGCGGTGTCAGACTTTATGCTTGATATCGAAGAGGCGGGCTGCGAGTTTGCGCTGGGAAATCTGGAGCGTACCCGCGAGCTGTGCGACGCGATCCTCGGCTGCCCCGGCGGGCTGACCGAAAAAGCGCTGGCGGCCAACCTGCTGGTGGAGGTCTACATTCGCCAGTCGGACAGCCGTCTGGCGCTCGAGGCGGCGCTCTGCTGGCTGGGGATTTTTGGCATCCAGATCGGCCGCTATCCGGAAGATGCCGACTGTGACGAGGCCTGGGACCACTTTTGCCGCCGCGCGGGCGACGCGCCGCAGGCCCTGTTTGTCCCGCTCTCGCGGATGGATAACCCGGAAACCGAAGCGGTGATGAACCTGCTCTACAGCGCCAGCATTTGCGCCAGCTTCATCTGCCCGCGCCTGCACTTTTTGCTGCTCTGCCGCATGATGCACCTGACCCTCGACCACGGCATCACCGGCGCGTCCACCACGGCGATGGCCTGGTTTGGCGTGCTGATGGGCCACCGCTACGCCGAGTACCGCCTCGGGTTCCAGTACGGCACCCTGGCCCGCGAGCTGGTGAGCCGCCACGGGTACGATACGTTTGAAGCCAAAACCCTGCTGCCGCTGGATCAGCTCAGCGTCTGGACCCAGCCGCTGTCGTTCACCATCGAGTGCGCAAAGGCCTGCTTCACCTCGGCGGTGACGCACGGGGATATGACGATGGCCTGCTTTGCGGCCTGTCATCAGGTCATCAACTTCCTCTCGCGGGGCGATCATCTGGACGGCGTGCTGACCAGCATCGATCGCGGCCTGGCGTTTGTGCGGAAGACCCACTTCCAGGACGTGGAAGCTATTTTGATGGTGCAGCGCGGCTACGTAGAGTTTCTGCGCACGCCGGTTATCGGCACCTGGACCGCCTCGCAGGTCCTGCCGGAGGCGCTGCTTCCCGCGTCGCCGGAGCAGGCGCCTGAGCAAACGTCGACCATGCTGTTCTGGTACTGGCTCTATCGCGGCATGGCGCACTTTACCTGCGGCGAATTTGCCCATGCGCAGGCGGATCTCGAGATGGCGGGCTGGTACGCGTGGTCCGCGCCGGGGCATATCCACCTGCTGGATTACCACCTCTACAGCGCGCTGGCGCTCTCCCGCCAGCTGACGCCGGAGACCTTCTCGGCGAATCACCGGCGCAGCATTCACGCCCACTACGACAAAATCGCCCTCTGGGCGCGCGTTAATCCCGGCACGTTCGCGGACAAAGAAGCGCTGATCTACGCCGAAATCGTGCGTCTTGACGGGATGAACAGCATTGCGCTGGAGCAGTATGAGAGGGCGGTCCGGCTGTCACGGGAGGGCGGGTTTAACCCGATCAACGCCCTGGCCCACGAGCTGGCGGGGCGCTTTTCGCTGGCCTGCGGCTACCCGACCGCCTCGGACGCGCACTTCCGCGGTGCGATTGCCGCCTGGGGCCGCGCCGGGGCGCAGGCCAAGGTGCGCCAGCTGGAGCAGGATTTCCCGCACCTGCTGGCCTCCGGGCAGGCCAGCGCCTATGACACCGTGGCGTTCGCCCAGAATGAGACGATCCGCGATCTGCAGAGCGTGATCAAAGCCTCCCGCGCGCTGTCGGAAGAGATCAACCTTGAGCGCTTAATCGAAAACCTGATGACGATCCTCCTCGAACGCGCCGGGGCGCAGCGCGGGCTGCTGCTTCGCGTGAGCGATAACCTGATCCCGGAGATCGAGGCCAGCGCCTGGACCAGCACCGAGGGCGTGCGGGTGCGGATCCTGAAAGACGTGCCGACGGCGACCGACCTGCCGCTGTCGGTGCTGGCGGCGGTGATCCGTACCGGGCAGGAGATCCGCACCGGCAAGCCGGAGGAGTTCCATCCCTTCAGCCAGGATCCCTATCTGGTGACCTCGGGCGCGGCGGTGATGTGCGTCCCGATGTTCAAGCAGGCGCGGCTGGTGGGCGTGCTTTACCTGGAAAACCGCCTGATGCCGGAGGTCTTTACCGCCGAGCACTCGCGCGTGGTGAGCCTGCTGGGAGCGCAGGCGGCGGTATCCCTGGAGACGGCGCGGCTGTACGCCGAGCTGCTGGCGGAGAACATTCAGCGCCGACGGGTGGAGAAAGAGCTGCGCGCCAGCCAGACCTCGCTGATGCTGGGCGAGCAGATCAGCCACACCGGCAGCTGGCGCTGGGAGCTGCAGCAGGATCTGATGTTCATGTCCGAAGAGTACGCCCGCATTCTCGGCCTGCCCGAGCAGCAAAAGATGATCTCCATGGCGGAGTTTTTGACCTTCGTCCATGAGGATGACTACGCCCGCATCAGCGCCATCGTCACCCAGAGCGTGCGCGAGGGGCTCTCCATGCGCGCGGAGTTTCGCATTAAGCGTACCGACGGCTCGACGCGCTATATCCTCGGGATTGGCGATCCGGTGGGCGTGGGCAGCGAGGTAAACGAGTACTACGGCATCATCACCGATATCACCAGCCAGCGCGCCGCGGAGGATGCCATGCGTGTGGCGCAGGCGGATCTGGCGCGGGTGTCGCGCGCCACCACCGTCGGGCAGCTGACCTCCTCTATCGCCCACGAGATCAACCAGCCGCTGATGTCGATCGTCTCGAACGCCGGGGCGAGCCTGCGCTGGCTCAACCGCGAGCCCGCCCGGCTGGATAAAGTGCGGGAAGGGCTGGAGGAGATCGCCGCGGAGGGCGCGCGGGCGGGGGAGATCATTCGCAGCATCCAGTCCCTGACGCGCAAGCAGGATCCGACCTTCGCGCGCATCGATCTGCACTACCTGATCCACCATATCATCGCGCTCTCCCGCAGCGAGCTGGAGCAGAGACACATTAGCGTGGATTATCTTTTAAAGGCGCAGGACAGCTTTATCACCGGCGACAGCGTGCAGATCCAGCAGGTGCTGCTCAACCTGGTGATGAACGCGGTAGAGGCGATGGCCGAGGTGAAGGATCGCGCCTGCACCATCACCCTCAGCACCGCCAACGCGGACGGAAAAGTTATCGTGGAGATTGCCGATACCGGGAGCGGCATTGAGCCCGAGCGGCTGGAGCAGATTTTTGACTCGTTCTACTCCACCAAGGCGCAGGGGATGGGCATGGGGCTGACCATCAGCGCCAGCATTATTGAGCGCCACTGCGGGAAGCTGAGCGCGCGCCGCCGGGAGCCGTACGGCACCGTGTTTGCCTTTGCGCTGCCGCTGGCCGCGCAGGAGGGATAAACCTTACTCCGCAGGCTGGCTGTGGGTCAGGCGCTCAACGGCCCTGACCAGCTCCGCCACGGAGCGCACCTGCATTTTTTCCATCACGCGGCGGCGGTGCACCTTAACCGTGATCTCGCTAACGCCCAGCTCGGCGGCAATCTGCTTGTTCAGCATGCCGCTTATCGCCAGCGTCAGCACCTCGTGCTCGCGCGGCGTGAGGGACATGTGGCGCTGCTTCAGGGCGTAGTGCTCTTTGTTGCGCTCGGCGTTGCTCTCCGCCAGCTGAAGCGCGGACTGAATAGCGTCGATCAGCGCGGCGGATTCCACGGGCTTGGTGAGAAATTCATAGGCGCCGCCTTTGATGGCGCGCACCGACATCGGGATGGTGCCGTGGCCGGTAAGAAAAATAATCGGGATCTCGCGTCCGCTGTCCTTAAGCGCGTCGGCTACCTCGAAGCCCGAGATGGCGGGCATTTGCATATCGAGGATCACGCACGACGGCAGATCCTCAAAGCGGTGCTGAAGAAACGCCTCTGCCGATGAAAAGCCCATGGCGTCTATCTCCGCGGATTCCAGCAGGCCGAGAACGGACTGCCTGACCGCGTCGTCGTCGTCAACCACGTACACAATGTGTTCCATTCACCGCCCCGGTGCTGAGTTAACTGTCGAGAAAATAAACACGTCCCCTGACGTAAGAGACTGTTTCTGCTGACTTTCATCTTAACACATCACTCATAATTATCATTTAACAATATGATAATCCTATGAAGATGAAGTATAGCGAACGGTTATCGACTGGCGTGCCGTTTGCCTGCGCAGGTTTCGCTATCTGTCTCTGAGGACTTTAACCCGTAAAACAGGCTACACTCTGGTTTTGAGCGCGACAAGCTGAGGGAAATAACAATGCACTACACACTGAAAGAGAGCGACAAGGAAAAGGCGGAAGGGTCAAACGGCGCGGGCGCTCTGCAGCAAAAACTGCTGGAGTCCCGTTCGATTGTGATCTCCGGTGAGATCAACCAGGAGTTGGCGCAGAAAGTCATCACCCAGATGATCCTGCTGCAAAGCGTGAGCAACGATCCGATCAAGCTGTACATCAACAGCCAGGGCGGCCACGTGGAAGCGGGCGATACCATCCACGACTTCATCAAATTCATCCGCCCGGAAGTGCACGTTATCGGCACCGGCTGGGTGGCGAGCGCCGGGATCACCATCTTCCTGGCGGCGAAAAAAGAGCACCGCTACTCGCTGCCAAACACCCGCTTTATGATCCATCAGCCGCTGGGCGGCGTGCGCGGTCAGGCAACGGACATTGAGATCGAAGCGCGCGAGATCATCCGCATGCTGGATCGCGTGAATAAGCTGATCGCCGACGCGACCGGCCAGCCGCTGGAAAAAGTGAAAAAAGACACCGACCGCAACTTCTGGATGTCTCCGGCAGAAGCGCTGGACTACGGCATCGTGGGCAAACTGATTACCCACTATGACGAGCTGAAGCTGGACTAAGTTTTCGCACCGCGTACGTGTCGGGTGGCGGCTTCGCCTTACCCAACACGTACGCGTGCTGGTTTGACCCATGACAAGTTCCCCCTCTGCCTTCTTGCCTATAATCGCGCCTGTTTCCCTTCTCACTGGTGCTACCCATGGCGTATCAACTGAACCTGAACTGGCCGGAATTTCTTGAGAAATACTGGCAAAAACAACCCGTCGTGCTGAAAAATGCCTTCCCGAATTTTGTCGACCCGATTACCCCGGACGAGCTGGCAGGCCTGGCGATGGAGCCGGAAGTCGATAGCCGTCTGGTGAGCCATTTCAACGGCAAATGGCAGGCCAGCAATGGTCCGTTTGAACACTTTGATGGCCTGGGCGAAACCGGCTGGTCGCTGCTGGCGCAGGCGGTAAACCACTGGCATATGCCTGCGGCGGAGCTGGTGCGCCCGTTCCGCGTCCTGCCGGACTGGCGTCTGGACGACCTGATGATCTCCTTCTCCGTGCCGGGCGGCGGCGTGGGGCCGCATATCGATCAGTACGACGTGTTTATCATCCAGGGGATGGGCAGCCGCCGCTGGCGCGTGGGCGACAAGCTGCCGATGCGCCAGTTCTGCCCGCATCCGGCGCTGCTGCACGTCGACCCGTTCGAGCCGGTCATCGACGAAGTTCTTGAGCCGGGCGATATTCTCTACATCCCGCCTGGATTCCCGCACGACGGCTTTACCCATGAAACGGCGCTTAACTATTCCGTCGGCTTCCGCGGGCCGAACGGCCGCGATCTGATCAGCAGCTTCGCCGACTACGCGCTGGAAAACGATCTGGGCGGGGAGCACTACAGCGATCCGGATCTGACCTGTCGCGAACACCCGGGCCGCGTTGAGCAGTACGAGCTCGATCGCGTTCGTCAGATGATGGTCGAGATGATTAGCAAGCCGGATGATTTCACAAAATGGTTCGGCAGCTTTGTCTCCACTCCGCGCCACGAGCTGGATATCGCCGCCGCCGAGCCGCCTTACGCGCCGGAAGAGGTGCTGGACGCGCTGCAGGGCGGCGAAACGCTCTCTCGCCTGAGCGGCCTGCGCGTGCTGAACGTCAACGGCAGCTTCTTCATCAACAGCGAGCAGCTGGAGACGGTAGACGCGAAGGCGGCGGATGCGCTGTGCCGCTACACCGAAATCGGCCAGGCCGAGCTGGGCGATGCGCTGAACAACCCGGCGTTTGTTGAAGAGCTCACCGGGCTGATTAACCAGGGATACTGGTACTTCGACGAGTAGCGCGGCCTGTTGCCCGGTGGCGCTGCGCTTACCGGGCCTACAGCGGCAAGAGCGTAGGCCGGGTAAGGCGAAGCCGCCACCCGGCAAAAAACTACTCCTCCATCGCAATCACAATCGCTTCCCCCAACTTCTTCAACGCCTCGCGATGTTTCTCCGTCGGCGGCAGCGCCACGTTGATGCGCAGGCAGTTGCGGTACTTCCCGGAGGCGGAAAACAGCGACCCGGCCGCGGCCTGGATCTTCAGCCGACACAGCTGCTTGCTGACGCACACCATATCCACCTTCTCCGGCAGCTCAATCCACAGCAGGAAGCTCCCCTGCGGGCGCGTGACGCAAATCTCTGCCGGAAAATACTGCCGCACCCAGCAGGTGTAGGTTTCCATATTCTGCTGATAAATCTGGCGCATACGGCGGACGTGGCGATGGTAATGACCGTCGCGAATAAACGCCGCCACCGCCATCTGCGTGCCCGGCACGTTAAACCCGCCGGCGGCATATTTCATGTGCATCACCCGGTCGTAGTAGCGCCCCGGCACAATCCAGCCGACGCGCAGGCCCGGTGCCACGGTTTTGGTAAACGAGCTGCAGAGGATCACGCGGCCGTCGATGTCCATTGAATGAATGGTGCGCGGGCGCGGGTACTCCGCCGCCAGCTCGCCGTAAATATCGTCCTCGACAATCACGATATCGTGCCGCTGGGCGAGGGCCAGCACCTGCTTTTTCCGCGCTTCCGGCATGATAAAGCCGAGCGGGTTATTGCAGTTGGGCACCAGGATCACCGCCTTGATCGGCCACTGCTCCAGCGCCAGCTCCAGCGCCTCGATGCTGATCCCGGTTTCCGGGTCGGTGGGAATTTCAATCGCCTTGATGTCGAAGCCGCGCAGCATCTGCATGGTGCCGTGAAACGACGGCGACTCCACCGCCACGATATCCCCCGGTTTACACACCGAGAGCAGGGCTATCGACAGCGCGCCGTGGCAGCCGTTAGTGATCACAATCTCGTTCGCCGCCACGGTAGAGCCGCCGTCCAGCATCAGGCGGGCGATCTGCTCGCGCAGCTCCAGGCGCCCGTCGAGCACGTCATAGCTCAGCATCTCACCCGGATTATGCTGCGCGATGCGGCTCATCTCGCGCCACAGGGGCTTCAGGCTCGGCTGGTTTATATCCGGCGAGCCGCCGCCAAAGGAGATCATCTCTTTGTCGGCGCGGGCGTCCAGCAGCATCATCACCTCATCCCACTGGGTAACGTCCACCGGGCGCTGCACCGGACGGGTCATGGCCGGAACGGGCGGCTGGGCCTTACGCTGCGAAACAAAATAGCCGGAGCGCGGCTGAGGGGTGATGAGCTGGAGGTTTTCGAGGATCTGATAGGCCTGCTGTATGGTGCTGATGCTCACGCCGTGCTCCTGGCTCAGCGCGCGTACCGACGGCAGACGTTCGCCGCTGCGATACAGCCCTTGTTCAATGCGTTCTGCCAGAAGGTTGGCCAGATGTTGATAGCGCGTCATGCTGTATCCTTTGTTTTCACCATACAGATTATAAAACCAGTACAGATTGCGGCAATAATTGCCATGCAGATACTGTTTTAGCGGATCTGTATGTTAAACAAAAGTTGTTTTTGTATCTGTATTGCACAGACCGATTTCCAGGATGATAACCCCACTGGCACAGTGAGGAGAGCATCATGGAATTCTATGAGAACCGTTCAAAACGTCCGTTCGTCGCGTTTGTCTGGATCGGCAAAACGATCTGCAACTGGTATCGCATCAACCGCACCCGCCGCATCCTGAGTCAGATGAGCGACGCGCAGCTCAAGGACGTGGGGCTGTCGCGGAATGATGTATAAGACGCGTCGTTGCCCGGTGGCGCTTCGGTATGAACCGGAAACATGGGTAACACTTTAGACCGGATACATGGGTAACAGTTATAACTGGCATAGAAGAGGAGACTCGCTATGCCCTGGACTGAGACCCGACCTATGCAACGCCTTGA
>NZ_JBLKDA010000079.1:0-2632 GCF_047530215.1 Enterobacter sp. 01-M-03-SI-ECC | reverse complement strand
TTTTTTTTGCCTGTTCCCGGGGAACCACTCAGGACAGGATGTGTATTTGTAATACCGCGCACGCGCCGGCATCACAAATACCCAGGTCAGGGCTGCGCCCCGACACCCCGCCATCGCCTCACGGCCGCGCACTGAATTGCGCACCCGTTCACCGATTTTCACGCATCTTCCTCGCCTGTCTGTGCGTTCAGCATGGTGTAAAGTGCTTCGGCCTGATCGTGCAGGTGCTCACAGCAGCCGGCAGCCTCATCCAGATCCATCTGTTCGAGCCGCTCGAGGAGGAGGAGTGTCTGTGAGCGGATAAATTTGGCCATGTTGAGGGCGGCGGATTCCTGTCTGGTCACTGGTGATTTTCCCCGTCTGGTGATGATTTTTGCGTGAAAAGAGCATGCCGTCATTCTGGTGCATAGTCATGCATGCCGTTAAAATTTAACAGGAGCGTTTCTGGCGGGTTCCGGGGTGGTTTGTTGTGGTTTTTGGTCATGGTTCCGTCAGAAAAGCGCTGAGTGCGTCTGAGGCGGTGCGGGCAACGGATGTTATGGTAAATTCTTGGGGGGCTTGATTATAAAAACCGCACTTCCTCTAATGTCTTGTGCTTTTTAGACAACCCTGGAAGCTTTTAGCTTTGGTGGTGCAATTTGCTGGGATTTTGGCGGAGAACCCCAGGTAAAGAAAAAGGCCACATTAGCGGCCTTTTTCGGAGAAGATGCTCAGTGCGGAATTTCGGAGACTTCTTTAACGTCGGTTTTATTGATCTGCTGTTTGACACCATTCGCGTCTGTATAGCCAAGCAGGCCTGAGTCTGATTCTTTAGGTTTGCCGTCGCTGACAATAGTGCGCCCGTCATTGGTGTGTATGGCATAGCTTGTGCGCGTGCAGCCGGTGAGGGCTGAAAGCGCAACTGCCGCTGCGAACACGGAAACAAAAATCTTTTTCAAAGCCAGCTCCTTTTATCCATATCAGTTTTGGTCACTAACCATCTAACTATAGGTCATTTTTTATGTGAAAAGAGGCTTGATGGTGGGCTGCATATCGAGTTAGGTGCGAGGTGTTATGGTTAAAGTGTGGTGTCTGGCGGGGAGGGGGCAGTGCGGGCTTATATCTGATGTAATCCGACCGATACATATACCAAGATGATTTAAGTATTCCTCTTTGTGAGGTTGGATGTCTAATTTATAAAAGGATCTTCTTGAGATCCTTTTTTTTCGCGCGTAATCTCTTGCCCTGTAAACGAAAAAACCACCCGGCAAGGTGGTTTTTCGAAGGTTCAGCAAACCGGCAAGTTTCTGAACCGTGGTAACAGGGTGTACAAGACCGCTGCCACCAAATTTGTCCTTCTAGTGTAGCCGCAGTCAGGCGTCAACTTCAAGAACTCTGCACCAGTAATCTTGTATACCCCTTACCAGTGGCCGCTGCCAGTGGCGTTTTTACGTGTCTTTCCGGGTTGGACTCAAGACGATAGTTACCGGATAAGGCGCAGCAGTCGGACTGAACGGGGGGTTCGTGCATACAGTCCATCCTGGAGCGAACTGCCTTCCCGGAACCGAGTGTCAGGCGTGGAATGAGAAACCGCGGCCATAACAGCGGAGTGACACCGGTAAACCGAAAGGCAGGAATGCGGGGGAGCACGAGGGAGCCATCAGGGGGAAACGCCTGGTATCTTTAAGCCGCATCGGGTTTCGCCACCACTGATTTGAGCGTCAGATTTCGTGATGCTCGTCAGGGGGGCGGAGCCTATGGAAAAACGGCTTCGGCGCGGCCTTATGCCTTCTTCGCTAAGTATCTTCCTGGCATCCCCTAGCTGGCATCCCCTAGGAAATTTCTGCTCCACCCGTAAGCCCGTACCGCTCGCCGCAGCCGAACGACCGAGCGCAGCGAGTGAGTGAGCGAGGAAGCGGAATATATCCTGTATTACATTTTCTCCTGACGCGTTTTCTTTCATTTTCTGCGCCTGTCTTATGTAGCAGTTATGCTATGCGTTACTGCGGTGTTACATTTTAGCCAGTATACACTCCGCTAGCGCTGAGTGACTGGTCCGGCGCTGCGCCCGGAACCCGCCTGTACCGGTTCAGCAGCCGTTCCGGGCTGACTGCAATTTTTTTATTTTCCTGCCCGCTACCCTGTAAACCTTTCTTCTGCGTTGCCGTTAACAGGAGGTAAGCCATGTTTGGTTTTTCTTCCGGAGACCTGATGACTCTTGATGATGAGCGACACCTGTTTGTGTCTGTTGTTTCGGGCTGGCTCCGGCGTGCCGGGGGGATGCCGGAGTCATGATGCTGGATGCATACCGGCAGATTTTGTCTGAAACTGAACCGGCCGTAAGGACGGTCATGCTCGAATTTCTTGAATCCGTTCGCATTCATTACATTTCGTCCTGAGCATTTTCTGTATTTCTGTCCATACTTAAACGAGGCGGCCGTCACGGACGATGGTCGTCGTTGCATGATGCTGTTATGGATGAGTGAAAGTAATCTAATCTAACTTGACTTACCTTCCGGGCAGCTCCCCGGTTTTTTTTTGCCTGTTCCCGGGGAACCACTCAGGACAGGATGTGTATTTGTAATACCGCGCACGCGCCGGCATCACAAATACCCAGGTCAGGGCTGCGCCCCGACACCCCGCCATCGCCTCA
>NZ_JBLKDA010000078.1:0-2841 GCF_047530215.1 Enterobacter sp. 01-M-03-SI-ECC | reverse complement strand
AGCGTACGGCCCACAGAATGATGTCACGCTGAAAATGCCGGCCTTTGAATGGGTTCATGTGCAGCTCCATCAGCAAAAGGGGATGATAAGTTTATCACCACCGACTATTTGCAACAGTGCCTCTCGATAGGTATAGTGTTTTGCAGTTTAGAGGAGATATCGCGATGCATACGCGGAAGGCAATAACGGAGGCAATTCGAAAATTAGGAGTCCAAACCGGTGACCTGTTGATGGTGCATGCCTCACTTAAAGCGATTGGTCCGGTCGAAGGAGGAGCGGAGACGGTCGTTGCCGCGTTACGCTCCGCGGTTGGGCCGACTGGCACTGTGATGGGATACGCGTCGTGGGACCGATCACCCTACGAGGAGACTCTGAATGGCGCTCGGTTGGATGACAAAGCCCGCCGTACCTGGCCGCCGTTCGATCCCGCAACGGCCGGGACTTACCGTGGGTTCGGCCTGCTGAATCAATTTCTGGTTCAAGCCCCCGGCGCGCGGCGCAGCGCGCACCCCGATGCATCGATGGTCGCGGTTGGTCCGCTAGCTGAAACGCTGACGGAGCCTCACGAACTCGGTCACGCCTTGGGGGAAGGGTCGCCCGTCGAGCGGTTCGTCCGCCTTGGCGGGAAGGCCCTGCTGTTGGGTGCGCCGCTAAACTCCGTTACCGCATTGCACTACGCCGAGGCGGTTGCGGATATCCCCAACAAACGATGGGTGACGTATGAGATGCCGATGCTTGGAAGAAACGGTGAAGTCGCCTGGAAAACGGCATCAGAATACGATTCAAACGGCATTCTCGATTGCTTTGCTATCGAAGGAAAGCCGGATGCGGTCGAAACTATAGCAAATGCTTACGTGAAGCTCGGTCGCCATCGAGAAGGTGTCGTGGGCTTTGCTCAGTGCTACCTGTTCGACGCGCAGGACATCGTGACGTTCGGCGTCACCTATCTTGAGAAGCACTTCGGAGCCACTCCGATCGTGCCAGCACACGAAGCCGCCCAGCGCTCTTGCGAGCCTTCCGGTTAGAGGCCGTCGACAATGATAATCTGGATCAACGGACCTTTCGGCGCCGGAAAGACGACTCTCGCTGAGCGGCTGCGCGATCGGCGTCCGAAATCGCTGATCTTTGACCCTGAGGAAATCGGGTTCGTGGTGAAAGAAACGGTCCCCATACCAGCGAGCGGAGACTATCAGGATCTCCCCTTGTGGAGGGGACTTACGATCGCTGCGGTCAGCGAGATTCGCAGGAATTACTCGCAGGACATCATCATCCCAATGACGCTCGTGCACCCGGACTATCTGACTGAGATACTCGACGGGTTAAGGCAGATCGACGATCAGCTGCTGCACATCTTTCTGATGCTTAACGAGGACCTATTGCGTCACCGGATCTCGAACCAGACCATGCATCCTGACCCGAATCGGAATGCGGAGATTCGAGAGTGGCGATTAGCGAATGTCGCCCGATGCTTGGCCGCAAGGGAACGGCTTCCGTCCACAACCCGTGTTCTCGATAGTGGTGCACACACCAGCGATGAACTTGCAGCGATGGTGCTCGACAGACTCGATCAGCGCACCTGATCGCCTTAGAGCTGGCTCGGGAAATCTGCACAGCGGGGATAAGTGGAGTTTCTGCCTGACTTCGGCTTAGATGCCGGGAACAGGAGAGACCATGACGAGACGACCGCGCCGGAACCATAGCCCGGCTTTCAAGGCGAAGGTGGCACTTGCCGCCATCCGAGGTGAGCAGACGCTGGTGGAGTTGTCCCAGCAGTTCGATGTGCACGCCAACCAGATCAAGCAATGGAAAGACCAGCTCCTTGAGGGGGCGACAGGTGTGTTCGGCGATGAAACGAAAGCGGAGCCGTCGGGTCCGACCATCGATGTCAAAACGCTGCACGCGAAAATCGGCGAACTGACACTGGAGAACGATTTTTTATCCGGTGCGCTCGGCAAGGCGGGATTGCTGGGCGGAAAGAAATGATCGACCGCGAGCACAAGCTATCCGTCGTGCGCCAGGCGAAGCTTCTCGGCTTCAGCCGTGGCAGCGTCTACTATCTGCCTCGTCCGGTGTCTGACGGCGATCTGGCCCTTATGCGCCGGATTGACGAATTGCATCTCGACTACCCCTTTGCCGGAAGTCGGATGTTGCAAGGGCTCTTGAGAGGAGAAGGTCTGGAGACCGGGCGGCGACACGTCGCCACGCTGATGAAGAAGATGGGCATCAAGGCGATCTACCGCCGCCCGAACACCTCGAAACCAGCGCCAGGGCACATACGAAAGCTGGCAGTCACCCGGCCCAATCAGGTGTGGGCAATGGACCTGACCTACATCCCCATGGCGCGGGGATTTGTCTATCTGTGCGCCGTCGTGGACTGGTTCAGCCGGAAGGTCTTGTCATGGCGGTTGTCGATCACGATGGAAGCAGCCTTCTGCATCGAGGCGGTGGAGGAGGCACTTGCCCGTCATGGCAGGCCGGAAATCTTCAATACCGACCAGGGATCGCAGTTCACCTCCATCGACTTCACCGCCGTGCTGAAGAGGTCACAGATTGCCATCTCGATGGATGGCAAGGGTGCGTGGCGAGACAATGTCTTCGTCGAGCGGCTCTGGCGTTCGATCAAATACGAGGAAGTCTACCTCCATGCCTACAAGACTGTGTCCGAGGCACGCGCTGGCATCGCCCGATATCTGAACTTCTACAACACCAGACGCCCACATTGGCACTGTTGCAAAGTTAGCGATGAGGCAGCCTTTTGTCTTATTCAAAGGCCTTACATTTCAAAAACTCTGCTTACCAGGCGCATTTCGCCCAGGGGATCACCATAATAAAATGCTGAGG
>NZ_JBLKDA010000077.1:0-3171 GCF_047530215.1 Enterobacter sp. 01-M-03-SI-ECC | reverse complement strand
GGTGACGGCATAGGAGTGGGCTATGGCCAAAGTTATCAGCCCTGGCTTAGAGCTCAGGACGTTAAATCCCGTGGAAACCGTTCGATAGTCTTTGGCCTTAAGACGTTTCGAAACCATCATCATGGGGTTTGAGGGCCAATGATGTAAAAAACCACGCTAAGGAGATAATTCATTGTTTAAATTGAGATTTAACGGCCTCAATTCCCCCTTCATAATATCCTCCGGTAGTGTGAACGTATAATGTCCCAGCATGTTGATATGACCGTGCATCAGAGGCGAAAGCCGCGCGATATGTTCATCCTCTGGCCCTTCCCCGATGCTGCGCAGGTGCGACAAGGCTTCCTGCATATAAAGCGTATTCCACAGCACCACTGCGTTTGTCACCAGACCCAGCGCACCCAACTGATCTTCCTGCCCCTCGCGGTAACGTTTTCTGATCTCGCCACGCTGACCGTAGCAGATGGCTCTTGCAACGGCATGGCGGCCTTCACCCCGGTTCAACTGTGTTAGGATCCGGCGACGATAGTCCTCATCATCAATATAGTTGAGAAGATACAGTGTCTTGTTAACTCTTCCGACCTCCATTATTGCCTGAGCAAGCCCTGACGGTCGGGTACTTCTCAATAGCGATCGAATGAGTTCTGACGCATGAATAGTGCCCAGCTTCAGCGAACCGGCAACCCGCATCATCTCATCCCAGTGGCTTTCGATTTTAGAAAGGTCAACACAACCCCGCGCCAGTTTGTCCAACGCCCCGTAATTCGCTGCTTTGTCGGCCCGCCAGAACACAGCCTCACCCGCATCCGCCAGACGAGGTGAAAATTGGTATCCCAGTAGCCAGAACAGGCCAAAGATAATGTCACTGGTACCTGCTGTGTCCGTCATGATTTCAACCGGGTTTAGTCCCGTTTGTTGCTCAAGTAGCCCTTCCAGCACAAAGATGGAATCCCGCAGTGTTCCAGGAATCACTATGCCATGAAAACCCGAATATTGGTCAGAGACAAAGTTGTACCAGGTGATGCCGCGCCCTGAACCAAAGTATTTTCTGTTGGGGCCAGAATTCACCGTTTTCACTGGCGTGACAAAACGCATACCATCAGCGGAGGCTACCTCCCCGCCCCCCAGTATCCTGCCAACGCTAACGAGGACTGAAAATCAACCAGCCGCGCATTGGCGCTAACCAGCGTTTCTGCTCGGATGTAGTTCTGTTTCACCCAGCTCAGACGATGGCGAGTCAGTGCAGGGATATTGTGCTTGATCAGCGGCTCATGTCCGATATTGCAGGCCTCAGCCAGCATCACCGCACACAGGCTTATATGCAGATCCTGCGCACGGGCACCTGACTCGCTGACATGGCTGAATTCACGGGTGAAGCCAGTTCTGGCGTCAATCTCGAGCAACAGTTCTGTCAGGTCAACGGGTGGAAGCAATTGTCTGACTCGGCTGCTCAGTTGTATCAGCGCCGGTGGTTCATCCAATTTATCCAGGCTGCTGATGGTCAGCGAAGGATGTTTACCTTCATTGCAGATGTCCACGGCGGTATTGCGATCAAAACGTGATGCCACCGTTTTCCAGGTTTCATCTAACTGAGCGGCCAATTGCTCCGATGCTTTACTGCCATTAGTGGGGTGACCCAATGCCCGGCAGACTGGAACCCGCTGCGCCTGCCATTCCTCCCCCTGAAGAAGTTTTTGGCGCGGATCACCCCAACGATCGCTGTTTTCCAACCAGATGTCACGACGGCGTAGCGCATCCTGAAGTCGCTCCAGCAGACACAACGAGTAACCTGCTCGCTGTATCCGACCGTCAGCATCGTACACCAGGCGTTTCCAAGGGCCTGAAATGATATGTTCAGGTGCATCGTCCAGGATCCGTTTTTTCGAGCCGTTTAGCTCTGCCAGGTAATGGATGGCAGCCAAGGTATGTTCACCGTCTGGGGCCGCACGGAAGTGCAGATCGCGCAGTAGTGCGGGCAAAAAACGCCTTACCCGTCCGTATTGCTCCACCATTTCATCCTGAAAGTTTGTATCCTGGGGGCGGGCCAGTTCATTCACTTTTTCCACGGACTCTGCCAGTCTGGCGACAGACACACTGCTGAATATGGTCTTTCGCAGCAAATCATCGGCGGTATCTTCATCAAGTAAAAGTGCGCATGCCCGCGCCAGCAGCAACGCCGCGCGGTCAAGATCCTTGAGCGTCCTAAGTCGCTTTTTCTGCCCGGTTTTCTTCGCCTCCCGGGTAATATTGAGGATCAGCATATCCAGCACGTCAACGGCCTCGTCCAGCGCCGAGATTTCTTGCGCTTTCACGAATGCGGTAAGGATCGCCAGCCGCCGTTCTTCTGGCATTCTGCTGATATATTTCACCGATGCCATTCCGGCATAGCGTGCCAGATTGCGGAGCTGTATGGCGGGCAGCCCAGTGAAATTCAGACAGGAAAACTCCAGGCTGCGCAGGCGAGTGTAACGTTCAAGTGCTTCAGTGAACGCGGGGCCGCTGATAGTGACAGGGCCTCTTTTTAGGTGCTCCATCACTGAGAGTCGCTGTCCTTCGGGGATTTCAAGTAACCCAGCCAGTTGTGCGGTCTGCCAACGGTTTGGCAGCGCGGCCAATTTTCGCCACAAGCGGCGGGTCGCACGCTCACGGATTTCACCAATGACTCTCGTCAGGGTGGATGCGGCTGGCAACAACACTTTATTTTGAAGCAACCACGCGGTGGCAAAATCGAACATCAGTCCGGGGCGTTCATTACTGAGCCATGCACGGGTATACAGCAATCGCTTCAGTCTGAACGACCACGGGAAATCACCGAAATCATGATAGCTATAGTGCTGCCTGATAAGCCCGTGGTGCTCCCAACGTGTGTTTTCCCTTTGAGCATAGCGGGAAATGATCTCTGGATAGCGGATGTTAAGTTGCCTTGCGACATAAAACTGGACACCGGGCGGTATTTGCATGAGATCGGACAAGAAGGTTCCCAGAAAGCGGGCAGTTGTGAGTTGAAGGGCAATTCCCAACCGGTTATGCCTGCCCCTACGCAGGTTGATGAAAGGGCACTGTTGCAAAGTTAGCGATGAGGCAGCCTTTTGTCTTATTCAAAGGCCTTACATTTCAAAAACTCTGCTTACCAGGCGCATTTCGCCCAGGGGATCACCATAATAAAATGCTGAG
>NZ_JBLKDA010000076.1:0-3215 GCF_047530215.1 Enterobacter sp. 01-M-03-SI-ECC | reverse complement strand
TACCCAGATCGATACCAATAAGCGCAATGTTTTCCATGATGGTTCTCCGAATGAAAGCCTGTCCTCAGCATAGTACTGGGAAGGAGGGAGTGACCATCTCATTAAATAAAGCACGCTAAGCCGGTTGCAGCGGCCGTAGCGGCCTGAACTTGCCCGCGCCGATCTTGGCGCTGCTGCGCCAGAGGTAATCGCCGGTCAGGTTGATGTGCTCCCAGCCGAGCGGCGACAGGTACTGCAACAGGCCGTCATCGACGGCTTGACCGTGGCCACGCAAGGCGTTCGCGGCCCGCTCCAGATAGACCGTGTTCCATAGCACGATGGCCGCCGTCACCAGGTTGAGGCCGCTGGCCCGGTAGCGCTGCTGCTCGAAGCTGCGGTCGCGGATTTCCCCCAGGCGGTTGAAGAACACGGCGCGGGCCAGCGCGTTGCGCGCCTCGCCTTTGTTCAGCCCGGCATGCACGCGGCGGCGCAGCTCGACGCTTTGCAGCCAGTCCAGGATGAACAGTGTGCGCTCGATGCGTCCCAGCTCACGCAGGGCGACGGCCAGGCCGTTCTGGCGCGGGTAGCTGCCAAGCTTCCTGAGCATCAGCGAGGCCGTCGCCGTGCCCTGCTTGATCGAGGTGGCCATCCGCAGGATTTCATCCCAATGGGCGCGGACGTGCTTGATGTTGAGCGTGCCGCCGATCATCGGTTTCAACGCCTCGTAGGTGGCATCGCCCTTCGGGATGTAGAGCTTGGTGTCGCCCAGGTCACGAATGCGCGGGGCGAAGCGGAAGCCCAGCAGGTGCATCAACGCGAAGACGTGGTCCGTGAACCCTGCCGTGTCGGTGTAGTGCTCCTCGATCCGCAGGTCGGATTCGTGATACAGCAGGCCGTCGAGCACGTAGGTCGAGTCGCGCACGCCGACGTTCACGACCTTGGTGTGGAACGGCGCGTACTGGTCGGAGATATGGGTGTAGAACGTCCGCCCTGGGCTGCTGCCGTATTTCGGATTGATGTGGCCGGTGCTCTCGGCCTTGCTGCCGGTGCGGAAGTTCTGGCCGTCCGACGATGACGTGGTGCCGTCGCCCCAATGCTCGGCGAAGGGATGTCGGAACTGCGCGTTGACCAGCTCGGCCAGTGCCGCCCCGTAGGTTTCGTCGCGGATGTGCCAGGCTTGCAGCCAGGCCAGCTTGGCGTAGGTCGTGCCGGGGCACGATTCCGCCATCTTGGTCAGGCCCAGGTTGATCGCGTCGGCGAGGATCGTGGTCAGCAACAGGTTTTTGTCCTTGGCCAGGTCGCCTGACTTCAGGTGGGCGAAGTGCCGGGTGAAGCCCGTCCATTCGTCTACCTCCAGCAGCAATTCGGTGATCTTGACGTGCGGTAGGATCATCGCCGTCTGGTCGATCAGGGCCTGTGCGGTATCGGGCACCGCCGCATCGAGCGGCGTGATCTTCAGGCCCGACTCCGTGATGATGGCGTCCGGCAGCTCGTTGGCCAGCGCCATGCGGTTGACGGTGGCGAGCTGCGTTTCCAGCAGCGTCAGCCGGTCATGCAGGTACTGGTCGCAATCGGTGGCCACGGCCAGCGGCAATTCGCTGGCCTGCTTGAGGCTGGCGAATTTCGCGGGCGGCACCAGGTAGTCCTCGAAGTCCTTGAACTGGCGCGAGCCTTGCACCCAGATGTCGCCGGAGCGCAGCGCGTTCTTCAGCTCCGACAGCGCGCACAGTTCGTAGTAGCGCCGGTCGATGCCGGTGTCGGTCATCACCAGCTTCTGCCAGCGCGGCTTGATGAACTCGGTCGGCGCGTCGGTGGGCACCTTGCGGGCGTTGTCGCTGTTCATGCTGCGCAGCACCTCGATGGCGTCGAGTACGTCCTTGGCGGCGGGCGCGGCCCGCAACTTGAGCACGTCGAGAAATTCCGGCGCGTAGCGGCGCAGCGTGGCGTAGCTCTCGCCGATGCGGTGCAGGAAATCGAAGTCCTCGGGTTGCGCGAGCCGCTGCGCTTCGGTGACGCTCTCGGCGAAAGCATCCCAGGACATGACGGCCTCGATGGCGGCGAACGGATCGCGGCCCGCTTGCTTGGCCTCGATCAGCGCCTGGCCGATGCGCCCGAACAGCCGCACCTTGGCATTGATCGCCTTGCCGGATGCCTGGAACTGCTGCTGATGCTTGTTCTTGGCGGCATTGAACAGCTTGCCCAGGATGCGGTCATGCAGGTCGATGATTTCGTCGGTGACGGTGGCCATGCCCTCGATGGCGAGCGCCACCAGGGTCGCGTAACGCCGCTGCGGCTCGAACTTCGCCAGGTCGGCGGGCGTCATCTGGCCGCCCTCGCGGGCGATCTTGAGCAGCCGGTTCTGGTGAACCAGCCGCTCGATGCCGGAGGGCAGGTCGAGCGCCTGCCACGCCTTGAGGCGTTCGATGTGTTCCAGCATGTGCCGCGAGTTCGGTTTGACCGGGGATTGCCGCAGCCAGGCCAGCCACGTCGTCTTGCCGTTGTCGCGGCGCTTGAGCAGATCGTCGAGGCGACGGCGATGCACGTCCGTCAGCGGCTCAGCCAAGGCGTCGTAGAGACGCCGGTTGGCGCGGGTAATCGCTTCGGCGCTCGCCCGCTCGACGGCGTTGAGGGCGGGCACAATGACCGACTGCCGCCGCAGGTGCTCGATCAAGGCTCTGGCCAGCACGATGCCCTTGTCGGTTTGCATGGCCAGCTCGGTCAGCAACTGGACAGCCTGCCGGTAGTGGCCAATCGTGAACGGCTGGAAGCCGAACACCGTTTGCAGCTCGACCAGGTGCTCGCGTCGGGTCTGCTCACGCTGCCCGTACTCGTCCCAGCTTTCGATGCCGACCTTGAGCTGGTTGGCGACCAGTCTCAGCAATGGCGGGAACGGTGGCTCATCAGCGCCAAGGATGACGCCGGGAAAGCGCAGGTAGCAGAGCTGCACCGCGAAGCCCAGCCGATTGGCCGGGCCGCGCCGCTGCCGGATGATGGAGAGGTCGCTTTCGCTGAACGTGTAGTGACGGATCAACTCATCCTTGGTGTCCGGCAACGCCAGCAGGCTTTCGCGCTCGGCGGCGGAGAGGATCGAACGGCGGGGCATGCGGTTTCCTTCTTCTTGAAATTCTATTCTTGATTGCATATCATCTCAACGAGTTTCGATAAGAAAGGATGCGCATGCGACCGTCTGTTGTGCTTGACATGAAGCGAAGCGCAGTGCGTGAAGCGGTAGGCCG
>NZ_JBLKDA010000075.1:1505-3408 GCF_047530215.1 Enterobacter sp. 01-M-03-SI-ECC | reverse complement strand
ACGTTTCGTGTGTGCATCCTGGTTTTCTCCTGTGGTGATGGTTGTCCATCTCCCTGGTGAGTTCTCTCGCGGCAAAGGGCAAAGGAGCAACGGCAGGGCGGCAGGAGAAGGGCGCAGACGAAAGTTTTTGCGGCACGCAAAAAGTTTTGGCGGAGTGCATTTCACCCTTCGGATGACGAACTGACGGTGCTACGACAAGCCCTCCGCGTGAGGACGCACGGGGGATGGCCTCACCAGGGGAACAGGATGCACGCACCCGACACGGCGGAACGGCGTGGCGGCCTTAAAGCGACGGCATCAGCCGGCGCGGTGAAGGCGTTCCGGACGGCACGGCCGGAGAAGCCGCAGCCTTTGACCTTCGCCATCAGACCCTAGCGTCAGCCCGAAACCCGCAGGGGTTCGGCGGAGCCCGGCGGGTGCGCAGCGGCCGCCCTGGCGGAGTGGGGCTCGACGACCGGACAGCAGTGCTGGCCGGGAGCCGAAGGGGGCCATCGCCCTGCCCTGTTTTCGGGTTATGGCCACGGAGCTGCAGCTGAGGAAGTTAACCAGCAGGACGCCGGTTATGATCGCAGGTAAGGAGAGACGCACTGCAACGGGGAAAGGCAGGAGCGCCGGAGGCGCTTTCGCCCTCCCCGTTTCCCCGAAGGGGAAGCATTTTTTTGCGGTTGCCCCGATGATATGCACCGGGGCAAGGATTTCCGATCAGATCGGTTCTTCGCTATCACCTCCGTTTTCCTGCTCATAGTGCATCATGGCCATGTTCAGCAGGGCATTAAATCCCTCGATGCCAGCCCCGTCCGGCTCGCACTGTTCGCACAGGTGCAGCAGATTGGCCAGAAAATCCGTGATAACAGTTTGCACGCTTTCGCTTTCCCTGTTCAGCCCGGTTTTACGGGCAAATTTCCAGAGCACATCGGCAGCCAGCGCGGCGTGATCATCGTTGCTGCGGATTTTTAGCGGTTCAGGCTGACCATTAAGGCGTTCTGCCATCGTCTCCAGCACGGTCGCCGGAACAGCGTTCAGTGTGTTGCTTGTCATTTTCTCTCTCCCTGCGGCAGGTCTGCCCTGCCGCTCTGTCAGTCAGGCGGCCACGGTGGCCAGAAAGTTTTTCATAGCTTCGAAACGGCTGCGGAACGCCAGACGTCCCTGCCAGTCATTGAAGTAATAAACGGGGGTATAACGCACGCGATTTGCTTTCAGGGTCAGCGTATTACCGGTCACGACTTTCGCGGGTATACCCAGCAGTGACAGCTGGATAAAGGCCATATCAGCCACCATCTGATCGATATCTGTGCAGGTGGCATACAGCTGTTCTGACGGGTTATATCCCGCTTCAGCCATCCAGTATGCAAAGGCAATGACCATTCCGGCGCTACCACAGGCAGGCTCATCAAGCGTCATCCACCCCTCACGCTTTATCGTCTCCTGAGCGCCGGGCATGAGTAGTCCGGCCATCAGGCGGGAGATGCAGGACGGGGAGAAATACTGCCCCATTTCGTCCGCGCCCAGCTCCTGCTCCATATACAGAGCGCCGAGGAAATCATGAATTTCACCCGCCAGCCCCTCCACCAACAGGCAGAACAGCTGCTTCATGGCGTCCAGATCGTCCAGCTGATACCGTTCGCAGATGCGACGGCTGTTTTCGATGTTCTCCGGCGAGCGAATACGAGCCATATCCAGCTCGCTGGCTGCCAGGGTGATGAAGTCGCGGAACACTTCGGAACGACGCATATTTTTCGCCGTCTGACGGAAGACACTGGCGAACTCTTTACGCGCCTCAGCTGGCGACAGCATCCGGGCAGGCGCAGAACCCTGCGGCTGCGGATCAATCTGGTCTGCCAGGAACAGGGATTCAAAACTCAGTTGTGACATGGTTTCTCCTTACCGGCCGCCCGCGGGCGGC
>NZ_JBLKDA010000075.1:0-1495 GCF_047530215.1 Enterobacter sp. 01-M-03-SI-ECC | reverse complement strand
CCGTCTCCTGTTATGCCAGTCCAAGCGCCGGGTAGACGCTGACAGCCAGACCACAGTCAGCATCGGCGGCGTAGCCCGTTTCGGCATTTACCACGGACAGGAACGGCTGCCACTGTGAGAAGCGCAGCGCGGGTACGCGTGCGCGTTTTCCGGCGCGGAGGGCATTTACAAATGCCTTCGCCTGTGCGACAGTTTGCGGGTCAAATTTCACGATCAATCTCCTTACTTTGGTTGTGATTGCCGGTTCACCGTTGCTGCGGCTACCCGGCGTTGAGAAAGCAGGGGCAACCCTGCTTTTTTAATGCGCGGAATTCAGCGGCGCATCGAGACAGAAACGGGCGATCACGTCGCCAATCAGCTCCCGGTGATGGCGGGTGTGCAGGTCATGGCACTCAAAGAAACGCGCGCCATACCGGACAAAAATCGCGGTCACATCCCCGCCCGTAAATTCCATCGACTTGAACGACTCCCCGCCATACCCCCTGCACCAGTCCACTGGCGGCAACGTTTCCAGCTGGTCGATATACCGGGCCTCGGTGATTTCCGCCCAGGGACGGCGATAGCCGTCATTCAGCTTTTCCTGTACCAGAGTCGCGGAGATCAGCTCCGCATCCGGATAGAGACGGCGAAGGGATTCCAGCGTTTTCGCTTCACGCTGAGTCACCCACTGCCCGTCCAGCTGTGTTGCGCGGTCATAAACGGCGTTATGCGACGGAACGAAAAAGGCCATTGGTGCAGCGGTCGGAGGATTAACGTTCATCTTTCAGGCTCCTGTTTGCTTTAGTTCCGAGCGGTAACTGCTATACAGCACCGCATCGGGTCGAAGGTAAATCCGGGTTACTGAACGCCCAGACGGCGGAACATATCGGCGATAATGTTTCTGCGGGTATAAGAAGCACCTGCAGCTTTCAGATCCTCCAGAACGTTCCATGCATAGCTCGCCTCATTGCCATAAATCGCAATGAGAGAGGCTGTTTTAGGCTCCGGGCCTGACATATGCCCATTTCCGGAACAGGCCTTTGTGGTCGGGGTGTTAACGCTCATGTTTCTGGCTCCTGTCTGATGAGGTTCCGTGCGGCGGGTGCCGCACGGGGTGAACCGGATTTAAATGTCGATACCTGCGCGCTCGATCAGGCGCACAAACTGTTTGAAGTGGTCAGCTTCAGCCACATGGATATGGCGGAACTGTTTATCGACGCCGCTGCTGAGGGCGTAGAAATAGGTGCAGCGCATTGTTTCGGGGCAACGTCGGCGCAGTTTCTTCAGCTCAGCAAGGCTGCTGAACTCCAGAACGTCCGATTCCTCCTCAGAGTTTTTTTTCGTCTCAGCGACGAGGATCGTGTACGACACGGTTTTTCCCCCCATCTTCCTGGAAGATTCTTGAGCGGCGGTTTTGACGTTGACGTTTCGTGTGTGCATCCTGGTTTTCTCCTGTGGTGATGGTTGTCCATCTCCCTGGTGAGTTCTCTCGCGGCAAAGGGCAAAGGAGCAACGG
>NZ_JBLKDA010000074.1:0-3787 GCF_047530215.1 Enterobacter sp. 01-M-03-SI-ECC | reverse complement strand
CCCTGGTACGAGCGCTGAACAAAATGACGAAAGCAGGTATGCCTGAAAGCGTGCGTATTGCCTGAAAACACAACCCGCTACGGGGGAGACTTACCCGAAATCTGATTTATTCAACAAAGCCGGGGAGAGCATGAAAATGATGGATATGAGCGGTCACGATCAGGCCGCAATGTCCCATGAAATGATGCAAAACGGCAATTCTGCTGCCCATCAGGACATGGCTGAAATGCATAAAAAAATGATGAAATCCAAACCTGAGAACACCCAAGAAACTGCTAAGCCATTTTCCGAAATGAACGAGCATGAGAAAGCCGCTGTTGTGCATGAGAAGGCGAATAATGGTCTATCTTCCGTTATTCATCAGCAGCAGGCTGAAAAGCATCGCAGCCAGATCACCCAGAATTAACCCGCAGCTCCACTTGTCAGACCCTCATTTGACGCCGAAGTCACTGGCTTACGCTCCCGTCCGGGAGCGTTTTTTTCCCATATATCAAACTTTAACTCTGAAGAGGTGGAAGTATCTGACCAACACTGTCACGTAACGCCAGATAACTACAAAAACACCTCAGGTGAACGTAAGCGTTAAGTGAGCGCCGTATTGACGGCTATTTATTGGTGAGATCTACGTTCCATGGCAGCAGTTCGGCCACTTTGTTGATGGGCCACTCCGGCAATACGCTCAGGATATGGCGAAGGTAACCCTCTGGATCGATACCGTTCAGCCTGCACGTTCCGATCAGACCATACAGCAGGGCACCACGTTCACCACCATGATCACTGCCGAAGAAGATGTAGTTTTTCTTGCCCAGACAGACCGCTCGTAGCGCGCGCTCAGCAGCGTTATTATCCGGCTCTGCCAGACCATCATCGCAGTAGTAACACAGGGCATCCCACTGGTTCAGTGCATAAGCGAACGCCTCGCCTAACCGGGATTTTTTCGACAGAGTGGCACTTTTCTCCACCAACCAGTCATGCAGGGATATCAGCAACGGTTAACTTCGGGACCGTCTGGCGGCCAGCCGCTGAGATGCCGGAAGGCCGCGTATTTCCTCTTCTATCGCGTATAACTCACTGATGCGCTTCAGAGCCTCCTCTGCTGTGGCCGTCCGGGTGCTGATATAGACGTCATGGATTTTGCGCCGCGCATGAGCCCAGCATGCCGCTTCTGTCAACGGGCCACCTTCACGCTCTGCGCTGAACAACCTGTCGTACCCTGCGAAGGCATCTGCCTGCAGCACGCCATGATAGTGCCGAAGATGTTGCTGAGGGTGTTTCCCCTGTCGGTCCGGTGAGAAGGCGAACCATGCCGCTGGCGGATCTGATGAACCCGCGCTTCTGTTATCACGGACATATGTCCAGATACGCCCGGTTTTCGTCTTCTTTCTGCCCGGCGCCAGCACGGGCACCGGAGTGTCATCCGTATGCAGTTTGCGGCAGTCCATCACGTAGTGGTAGAGGGCTTCATCCAGCGGGGCCATTAACCGGCAGCACGCATCCACCCAGTTGGAGAGCAGCGCACGACTCAGATCCACACCCTGACGGGCAAAGATTTCGCACTGGCGATACAGCGGCAGGTGTTCACAGTATTTGGCCGTTAACACGCGGGCCAGCAGACCCGGCCCGGCGATGCCCCGGTCGATAGGACGTGAGGGCGCTGGCGCTTCAACGACGCAGTCGCATCGGGTACAGGCCTTTTTCACCCTGACCGTGCGGATCACTTTCAGGGCGCTGGAGACCAGCTCCAGTTGCTCCGCGCTGACTTCGCTGAGATAGGCCATATCACTACCGCAACCAGGACAGCTGGTTTCAGCTGGCTCCAGTCTGTTTATTTCGCGGGGAAGATGTTCCGGTAACGGGCGACGATGACGGGACTGGCGCAACTGACGCGGAACCTGCTGATCATTGTCCCGGCCGTTGTAACGATCGCTTTGCTGCTCCTGCTGTTTCAGCAGGGCTTCGGCTTCTTCGACCTGCCGGCGTAGCTTTTCTGAACGGGTACCGAACAGCATTCGGCGCAGTTTTTCTATCTGAGCCCGCAGATGTTCTATTTCACGCTCTTCGTTCTCTATTTTCTCTTCTGCGCGGGCCAGCGCTGAACGCAGGAACGACTCAGTCTCAGCAACGAGACTGAGCTGGCTGTCTTTCTGGCGAAGCGCGTCTTCCAGCGCAGCGATACGGGCGAGATAGTCCTGACTCATGACCCCATTTATAATGCGGTCATGCGCTTTTTACAACATCGTCAGTGAGTTAAGGCGTGCAGTTTTAGGTTTCCGCCAGTCCAGCTTATCGAGGAGCATGGCGAGTTGTGAGCGGGTGATGGCGATTTTGCCGTCGCGTACAGCAGGCCAGACGAACTGTCCCTCTTCCAGACGTTTGGTAAACAGACACAGACCGTCAGCATCAGCCCAGAGGATCCTCACGGTGTCACCTTTACGACCACGGAAGATAAACAGGTGGCCGGAGAACGGATTGTCATCAAGAACATGCTGGACCAGTTCGCCCAGACCATTGAAGGACTTACGCATATCGGTGACCCCGGCAACCAGCCAGATACGAGTGCCTGACGGTAAGGGTATCATCGGCTCCTCCCGCTCAGCTCGCGGATCAGCGTTTTCAGAAGTGCAGGTGATAAATCCCCGGACAGACGCAGGCTGGCACCGCCGACAGTCACCTCGCATGTCATGGCCTCGCGGCAGGCTGGAGCGGCGGGTTCATAGTGCGGCTCAGCATGGTGTGACAGGACCATATCAGGCAGGACAACGGGGATAACAGAGTCTTGCTCTCTGATTGACCGTTGTATTTCATCGGGCAGAAGATGTCTGTAACGCTGGCGCCAGGTAAACAGCAGATTGTCATTAATTCCATTATCCCGCGCCAACCGGGCAACACAGGCTCCAGGCTGATATGAAGTGGTTTACTGAATTTGGCCACCTGAACAGAGGTGATATGCTCACCTCAGAACAACACAGGTGTCATAATGAAAAAAAGAAATTTCAGCGCAGAGTTTAAACGCGAATCCGCTCAACTGGTCGTTGACCAGAACTACACCGTGGCAGATGCAGCCAGCGCTATGGATGTCGGCCTTTCCACAATGACGCGATGGGTGAAACAATTACGTGATGAACGGCAGGGCAAAACACCAAAAGCCTCCCCCATTACCCCGGAACAAATTGAAATCCGTGAGCTCAGGAAAAAGCTACAACGTATTGAAATGGAAAATGAAATATTAAAAAAGGCTACCGCGCTCTTGATGTCAGACTCCCTGAACAGTTCTCGATAATCGGGAAACTCAGGGCGCGTTATCCTGTGGCCACTCTCTGCCATGTGTTCGGGGTTCATCGCAGCAGCTACAAATACTGGAAAAACCGTCCTGAAAAGCCAGACGGCAGACGGGCTGTATTACGCAGTCAGGTACTTGAACTGCATGGCATCAGCCACGGCTCTGCCGGAGCAAGAAGCATCGCCACAATGGCAACCCAGAGAGGTTACCAGATGGGGCGCTGGCTTGCTGGCAGACTCATGAAAGAGCTGGGGCTGGTCAGTTGCCAGCAGCCGACTCACCGGTATAAGCGTGGCGGTCATGAGCACGTTGCTATCCCGAATCATCTTGAGCGACAGTTCGCCGTAACGGAACCAAATCAGGTGTGGTGCGGTGATGTGACCTATAGTGTGCCCGGAGTTCAGGGCGGGCATGGATGCTTAAATGAACCGCGAGTCTGTCTGGAATATTGAACCGGTAACTCACGATGAGAAACCCAACAATCCCACCGGGTGTGACGGTGGAGAA
>NZ_JBLKDA010000073.1:0-4010 GCF_047530215.1 Enterobacter sp. 01-M-03-SI-ECC | reverse complement strand
TCTCCACCGTCACACCCGGTGGGATTGTTGGGTTTCTCATCGTGAGTTACCGGTTCAATATTCCAGACAGACTCGCGGTTCATTTAAGCATCCATGCCCGCCCTGAACTCCGGGCACACTGCATGACACATCTGTGACACAGAGAGTGCGCAGCCATGCCTCAGTCATAGCTATGCATTTTCCCTTCACATCACCGGAGAGTCATCGAACTCGCCCGAGCGAGCATCGTTGATGATGTACGTTATCACGCTAAACACGGCCCGGTCTCCATCGCACTGGCTATCTTCAGGTATCTTCTCGCTACGCCCGTTTTCAAGATTAATGAGATGCGGACGCGGGTGAGTCCTGTACCTTTTAATCCGGAACTCATTATCCATGCTGCAAACTAGCAGTGAGCCATCACACGGATTCAGCGAGCTGTCTACGACAAGCAGTGCGTCTTTTACGATACCCTCACGATAGTAGGTATTACCTGCTCTCATGAAGTATGTCGCTGATGGGTGTGTGATAAGGCGCTTATCAAGCGATATGCGCTCCTCTACATAATCTGTTGCTGGACTTGGGAATCCCATAACCACCCCCAATTAACTGTATGCATATACAGAATTTCAGCTTTTGAAATTGATCAAGTGCTGATCAGATTGGTCTTAGGTGGTAAACTCCGCTAAATTCTAAAACTATCAGAACACTCATATGCTTAATCTATTCTCAAAATATTTGACTGTTGGCGTCTTCAATACCGCTATTCACTGGTTTGTCTTCACTGCCGGTGTCTATGTGTTCTCTGTTAATCAAGCCGCCGCTAACTTTCTTGCTTTCGCTACAGCGGTGACCTTCTCCTTCTTCGCCAATGCAACATTTACGTTCAAGGCAAAGCCCAGGGCAAAAGGTTACTTTCTGTTTGTCGGATTCATGGGGCTCATGAGTATTCTTGTCGGCAAGCTGTCTGATTACTATCAGATCTCCCCAATCATCACACTGGTTGAATTCTCGCTGATAAGCCTGGTATGCGGTTTCTTTTATTCAAAACACATCGTCTTTAGGGAAGAAAAATGAAGATTTCTCTGGTCGTTCCCGTCTTCAATGAAGAGGACGCGATACCGATTTTCTACAAAGCAGTCAGAGAGTTTGAAGAACTTAAGCCATATGAAGTAGAGATAGTCTTCATCAATGACGGCAGCAAAGATGCGACAGAGGCGATCATAAATTCGATTGCTATATCAGATGCTCTCGTCAAGCCGCTATCGTTCACTCGTAACTTCGGCAAAGAGCCAGCACTGTTCGCCGGACTTGATCATGCAACCGGTGACGCGATTATCCCAATCGACGTAGACCTGCAAGATCCTATCGAGGTTATTCCGCACCTTATATCAAAGTGGCAGGAAGGCGCAGATATGGTGCTGGCTAAGCGATCTGACCGCTCAACAGATGGCAGACTTAAGCGCAAGACTGCTGAATGGTTCTACAAACTGCATAACAAAATCAGTAATCCGCAGATTGAAGAGAACGTTGGCGACTTCCGCCTGATGTCTCGCGAGGTGGTGGAAAACATTAAGCTCATGCCTGAGCGTAACCTGTTTATGAAAGGCGTGTTGAGCTGGGTTGGCGGGAGAACTGATGTCGTTGAGTATGCCCGCGCTGAGCGCGTTGCAGGAAATACCAAATTCAACGGCTGGAAGCTATGGAACCTTGCTCTTGAGGGTATTACTAGCTTCTCTACCTTCCCGCTTCGCATGTGGACCTATATCGGACTTGCCGTCGCAGGAATGGCTTTCCTGTATGGCGCATGGATGATTGTCGATACTATGGCTTTCGGCAACCCGGTGCATGGGTATCCTTCACTTCTTGTTTCAGTTCTGTTCCTTGGTGGCGTTCAGCTTATTGGGATTGGAGTTCTTGGGGAGTATGTCGGAAGGATATACACAGAGGTCAAGCAGCGGCCAAGATATATAATCAAGAAGGGATAATTTGATGAGTTACTTGCAAACGAACAGAGTGATATATTTTCTGTTTATATTTTTGTTTTGTTTTTTAATCTTTGTGTTAAGGCGTCCTGAGATTATAACAAATGCTCAGTTCTGGGCTGAGGATGGAGCCATCTGGTACCATCAGGCAAACACTATAGGGCCACTGCATTCTCTGATACTACCGCAGCAGGGATACTACCAGACAATATCTAAACTGGTTGCCACGCTGTCTCTTGCCGTTCCTGTCTACTATGCCCCTCTGCTATACAACATTGTCGGAATATCTATAAGATGTTTTATGGTTATGTTTCTTCTGTCTAACCGACTCAGTATGTATAGCCTTCCATCGCGGGTTTTGATCGCTCTATTTGTTGTGCTAATGCCTCATCTTGAGGAAGTGCATGCAAACATAACTAACACCCATTGGTACTTATCAATGTGGCTGTTCATGGTGCTTATAGCAAACAAACCAGAAAGCAAACTGGATAAGGCGCATGATGTTCTCGTGCTAATAATCGCTGGGCTTAGTGGACCATTTGTTGTCTTTATGGCTCCTGTCCTGGCGCTGAGAATGATTGCAAATTCATCAGGGAATAACATTTTTGTCAGGACGTTAAACGCCATTAAGTCTATAGACTGGTTTGTTTTGCTATTTATCGTTGTGTGTGTGATTCAGTTAATGACCATTGCTATGTCATTTAATGAATCGAGAAACCATACAGAGCTTGGCGCAACGTTTCAGTTATTTATAAACATACTGTCTACCAGGGTGTTCGCTGGTTTTGCTCTAAGCGACAGCGCCATAGAGATGCTATGGAGAATGGATCGAGTGAATGACATCATCGTCATCATCTCGTGCTGCTTACTTGCTCTGGCTTTGTATAGGTCTAACTGGAGGGCGTGGGCGATTGTCATTTACCCATTCACAATGTTGTTCCTAGCGCTTGCAAAGCCAATGATTAGCCAGACCATTCCTCAGTGGCATGGATTTGAATTCACCTCTGCAGGGCAAAGATATTTTGTTATTACCAGTATATTCTGGTTCGCTATCATTCTGCTGTCATTCTCAAGGCTTGGTAAAGCAATGAGGTATGTTGGTTACTTATGCGCGGCATTGGTGCTGATAAAAGTGGCAGTTTACGATTTCCGGATTGATCAGCTTCCTGATGCTGGATGGTCTGAGCAAGTTGAGAAATACAACTCATCAACAAATGGAGAGCCTGTCAGGATGAGCATAAACCCTCCTGGATGGATCATGGAAGTGATAAAATAAAGATATATCACCCATACACAGTATGGGTGGTTTTATTATGGTTTATATGCAAATGCTCTGAATGACACTACTGTTGAGCCAGCAGGAGATGATGACCTGTTGATTACAATATTAGTCCCGGATGCTCCTGCAGTGATTATGTCAGCACCGGAGGCTGGAGTAGCGACCACACCAATCTGCTTTCCAGTTTCAAGGGGCTTGATTGTCATAGGAACACTTACCGTGTTTCCACCACCAGGTATCGTAGCTATTCCTTCCTGCGATTCAGGATGCGTAGGGCTGTTAATATTGTTTAATTTGCATCCAGACGCCACAAAAGCACCGCCTATAATTGAACATCCATTAAGATTGGCCGAAGCCCCTCCTGATACATTGTTTACTATGCTAATACTTCCTGACTTGTTGCTTAACATGTTGCAATCAGTAAATGAAACGTTATTTACTTAGTTAATAACAACATCTCCTGTTTGAGAGGTATTAATGTCGTTATTTTGGAATGTGGCACCCACGAATCTACTGTTAGTTGGAGTTCCTGTGGATGTTTTGGATACACTAACTCCAAATGACCTACTATCAGAGAAGCAAGTTCCAACAGAAAGGAAGTTGGTTGAAGCACCCTATACTATCATGCACGGAGATGAAGTTGAGTGATAGACTGGCCCCCTGAATCTCCAGACAGTTGGTATCACTTAAGTTAGTGATAGTCTTAATACTAGTTTTTAGACTAGTCGTTGGAGTCCGAATGATTGATGTTTTAGGTCCAGAGAAGC